>NZ_CATKVU010000007.1:0-300000 GCF_949820605.1 Segatella copri | reverse complement strand
TGTAATTGGCTGAAAACGATAAACCTGCTCTATATCCTGATTGGTACTATACTGCTTTCCATTGTCTGCATAATTATCTGAGCTCCATTCCAATATCAGATTGCTGCTTGCAGTTGGGTAAGCAGACACAAGCAGAGAGGTCACCTTTTCCTCGGTATTTACCTCGGCACGATCATCTGGCAACTTGTCCAGGAAGCTGTCGCATGATGTGACCAATGACAATGCCGCAAAAGCCACCGATGCTATATATAATTTATTCTTTTTCATAATTATCTCTCTTTCTTTAAAGTCCTACTCTTAATGTCAATGTAAACTGACGTGGCATTGGGGTTGCCACACCACCAGTGTTAAAAAACTCAGGATCCTGTCCGTGCAACTTCTTGTCTGAATAAATCAAGAACAAGTTAGTAGCCTGAAGTTTCAAATTTACGCTGTTCAAGCGAAGGGCCTGAATCCACTTGCCTGGGAAATCATAAGCCAAAGAAATCTCCTTCATGCGAATGAAATCACCCTTAGCTACGCGAGCCGTAGAATAGTTATATGCATTATAAAGATAACCAATATAATTGTCATTCTGCTTCATGCGCTGGTCTGCTATGACTGGCACATCCGTATAAGCTTCATCACCGGCTTGAGTCCAACGATTTATAAATTCCTTTGGCATGGCAGTCATGTCTGAGTATGAAGAACTGAAAGCTGGATCAAGACGTACTTTATTTCCTGCAGCGTATGTAATGAACACATTCAGTTTAAAACCCTTATAAGAGAAGGTGTTTCCGAAACTGCCGTTAATGGTTGGGTCTGTTGGACCTTCATACTTCAAGTAATCTGTTGTAGTTGACTGGAAGTAGAGATCGCCACCATAGCTTGTCTCCTCGCCATTCTGATTCACAACGATAGGCAGACCTTTTTTGTTCAATCCCTTGAAATCAATAGAGAACAAAGAGCGAACAGGATAGCCATTCATTGTGAAACCGGTACCTGTAATCATCTGCATGATGTTAGCACGTGAATCCAAGTCGGTTACAGTATTCTTTGAGTGAGAGAAAATGAAGTCGGTACTCCATTTAAAATCCTTGGTCTCAATGTTGCGAGTGGAAATAGTCAACTCCTCACCATGTGAACGCATACTTGCCACATTGGCATATTTATAGATCTCACCACCAATACCCATGGTACGCTTAGGACCAATCAAATCATAATTGTTGCGGCGATACCAATCGAAAGTCACATTAATGCGGTTATTCAAAAAGCCCATATCCAAACCGAGGTTCAACTCATGCTTCTTTTCATAGGTCAAATCATCATTACCCAAGCGATAAATCTCAAGTCCAGTCTCCTTGTCACCGGCAAACGGACGCCAAGGGTTGTAACTCTGTATCACTACCAACGAGTTAGAAACGGAAGCAGGACCTCGATCAGCTGTCAATGAATATGATGCTTTTAATGTAAGATGAGAAAGAACAGGATTTAACTTAGTAAACCAACTCTCCTCATGAGCATTCCATGCTCCAGACACGTTCCAAGTAGGCAACCAACGAGCTGAGCGACTCTTACCCAACTTATTGGAACCCTCATAACGAATGGTACCATTAATTGTGTAGCGACCCTTATAAGAATAGGTGGCAGTACCAAAGAAAGAAGCCTCACGCTGATATGAATTATCCAAACTATAATATTGACCATTCTCCTCCTCCAACTGCTTGAAGAAGTTATAGTTGAAAGCAGGGAGATAACCCATATCATACTGCATGCCAACGCCATTAAAATAAGAACGGCTACGGTCGAGTGAATTGATTTCCAGACCACCGAATAAGTTCACGATATGGTCTTTGTTGTATACATCATTATAGCTAGCTGTGGCACGGAAGTCCCAGCTATTCATCTTATATTTGGTCTCACGATAAAAACCACCCTTTTCCAATACAGAGAATGGCAAAGAGTTTGCCTTGTCTGGATCGGTATACAGCCATGGGTTTGCATCGCGCATCGTAGCATCATCCATCGCACGATAGGCCCAAGCCTGATTACTCTGGTCTGTAATGGTAGCGGCATTGGTCGTTGTAGAATACTTGTAAGCGCCCAATACTGCGAGTTCTACTTTAGAGATTGGCTTATATTTCAATTCGCCCTGGAATTTCATGTCAACCACATCCAAACTCAAATAGTTGTTTTCCAATTCACGGAAAATATTGAACGGAGCATAGTTACGCACATAGAGTTCATTAGGATCCATGGTACGAGAAGTGTTCAACGCATAAGAATATGGGTTGATATCAAAATCACGAGACACCTCACCTGTCACATTATTTACAGACTGTGAAGTAGTACCAGGAGCGCGCTGCTTACGATAGGAAGCATTAGCTATGGCATTGAAAGACAATTTCTTCGAAATATTGTAAAGAGCATTTACATTGGCTGTATAACGCTGTACCTTGCTCTGCTTAGACCATCCTGGATCGTTCATCACACTGAAAGATGTATAATACTGAGCCTTATCGGTACCAGTAGACATGCTGACGGAATGATTCTGGGAGATACTATTACTGAAGAGTAAGTCAAACCAGTCGGTATTTTGGTACTCAGCCTTCTGGAGATAGCTATTCATCGCCTCCTCAGTATTAGGCAATCCAAAAGTTCCCGTCTTCGAATCATATGTATTCATCAGGTGATACATCTTGCCAAAGACACCACTGTTAGAAGCACGATAACTCTTTTCAAAAGAGAAATAACCATCGTTGTACATCTCACGATATACACCCATCTGATCCTGAGAATTCATGATATTGAAATTGCGGTAGCTTGGCTTCAAACGCATGGTGAATTCACCAGTATAGTTGATACGGTTTGTACCTGCTTTACCTTTCTTGGTTGTAACAACGATGACACCAGCCATGGCACGTGCACCATAAATAGAGGGAGCAGAACCATCCTTCAAAATCTGGAAACTTTCAATATCATCAGCATTCAGACCTGCTATGGCTGAAGATATAAGGGTCTCAGCGTTACCAGAAGACAAATCATCAGCATCAACCTCAGTTACGTCCTCCATGATAACACCATCTACCACCCAAAGAGGTTTTGAGCTACCATAAATTGAAGTAGCACCACGCACACGAATCTTTGGAGCTGTACCGAAAGTACCTGAGACGTTCTGCACAGACACACCGGCCGCTTTACCTTCCAAGGCACGACTGATGTCTGCGACACCATCCAACTTTGTCTTGTCGCCAGAAATTTTTGTAGTAGCACCAGTAAACAAACGCTTATCCATCTTCTGCATACCCGTTACAACCACCTCGCCCAAACTCTTGCTATCTGCCTTCAGGCGGATAGTCATCTTGGCGGCTGGAGTCAAGGTCTGGCTCTGCATACCGATGTAGCTAACTACAAGTTTCTTACCAGCAGGTACCTCCAAAGAGAAGTGACCGTCAATATCGGTGACGGTACCTGTACGTGCCGCTCCGGCGACTACGACAGATGCACCGATGACAGGTTCACCATCTTCCTGAGAAACTACGGTACCTGTTACTTTCGTTTGAGCCAATGCCCCCCCCCACATAAAAGGAAGAGGTTGACTAACAAGAAAAGCAATCTTTTTTCCATAAAATCCTCTCTTAAAAATTAAACAACTCTTATAACTTTAAATTATTATTTTTTCTCTTCTTACACTTTTTAAATATCTCTCATTACTTTACGGGTGCAAAGATAAGAAAAAATATTGAATTAATGCAAACTCTATCGATATTTTTATAGAAAAAAGTTAGTTTTTCTTGATTTTCGTCTACATTTAGAAATATAGTCTACACTTTTAATAGAAAAAAGTCAGAAACAATAGATTTAAGCAAAGTTTACGAAAAGAAAACAAAAATGTTTTAAAACACAAAAAAAGGCAAGGCTTCTGTAAAACCCCATTCAGAAGTTTCTCAGAAGTCTTGCCTTTCTTTACCTATATTTACTATTGAAGTACCTTTATCAGCCACTTGATTATTTATATTTGCCGCTTAGATATTTTATTCAAAAAACATTTTTATTTCTTAAGCGTAAATTCAAACTTCAAGCCGCCTTCCAGCTGATTGCTCACCCGGATGGTTCCGCCATGTAGGAGAACAGCATTCTTGACGATAGCAAGACCCAAACCGGTGCCACCCATCTTGCGGCTGCGTCCCTTATCTACCCGATAGAAACGCTCGAAAAGACGGGGGAGATGCTCGGCAGGAACTCCCTGACCGTTATCACAGAAGATGAAATGCCACTTGTTGCCCTGCTCCTTGGCACTCAACGTTATCTTACGTCCTTCGCCGGCATAAGCTATGGCATTGTCGGTAAGATTGCGGAACACACTATAGAGCAGACTGCGATTACCCTTCACAATAATATGCTGGTCGGGAAGAAGATTCTCGAAAGTCATCTTGTGCGACTCTCTTTCCAGCGCCGTCTCACGGGCTATTTCACTCACCATCTGCGTAATGTCTACCGCCTCGAAATCTATCATATCCGAACCGTCATCCAACCGGTTCAGGGTAGAGATGTCGCGGAGCAGAGAGGTGAGACGCTCGCTCTGGGCATAACAGCGCTGCAGAAACTGCGACTTCATCTCTTCGTTGATATGCGGATTGTCGAGTATCGTTTCCAGATAACCCTGAATACTTGCTACAGGAGTCTTCAATTCGTGAGCGATATTCTGGGTAAGCTGACGCTTCAGTACATCCTGTTCACGTCGGGTGGTCTGTATGCGCTTATACATCTTGATGATGCGCTCAGCAATCTCGCCCAACTCATCGTTAGGGAACTTGGCGAGATCTTCCACCTCCAGACTCTCGTTATGGTCTGCCTTATAAGCAAAAATGCTCAGTTTGGAAACATTCTTAGCCAGACGGTCCGTAAAACGGTAGAGCACGATGGTAAGCAGAATGACGGCTACAATGGCAAACCAGATGAAATGCTGGTCAGCCTGCAGCGATTTTGCCAAATCATTATTATAAGGTAGTGCCGTACGGATGATGAGCTTGCTTTCCGGAAAATAAGAAGCCACATAGAAATAATCATGCTTCAGGGTTTTAGACTGTCGCTCCACGCTTGAGCCTATCCTGTTTTTCAAGGCCTCTACTATTTCCTCACGCTTGGCATGGTTGGCAAAATGATCATAGTCGGAACTCATGTTGTCATAAATCACCTTACCGTTCGGGCGCACCAGCGTAACACGAAGATCCTTGCTTTCATGTTCACGTACAAAAGCCTGCAACTTCTCATGAGCCACAGTTACATCCTTATTGTGAAGGCTATCCTGCAGAATAATTCCTTCACCAGGAGAGAGCGCCAGATCTTCTGCCAGCAGTTCATTATAATTTTCCAGCTTGATAGTAAGCGTACCTATTTTATACTGCTTCTCACGTGCCTGCTGGAACACGATAAAACTGACGGCAAACACAAGGAACACCGCCAGTACACTGAAGTACAACTTTCTACCTACACTATTTAACTTAAACATTTTAATTACGCATCAAAATAATAACCGAACCCCAGACGGGTAACAATGCACTTGGCAAACTTACCAATCTTCTTTCTCATACGGGTGATGTTGACATCCACCGTGCGGTCGAGCACCATCACATCCTTAGGCCATACCCGGTCGATAAGCTCCTGACGGGAGAACACCTTGCCACGCTCTTCGAGGAAAAGACGCAGGAGTTCGAACTCGGTCTTGGTGAAAGGGATAGCCTCACCATCAATGCTCACCGTCTTCTTGTCCAGATTCAACTGCAGTCCCTGATAGTTGATGGTCTTCGGTTCATCAGCATCGCCAGCCTGTTCAGCGGTACGGCGCAAGACGGCACGCACTCTGACCATCACCTCTCGTATAGAGAAAGGTTTCGAGATATAATCATCGGCACCAATATTGAATCCTGTCACCGTATCGTTTTCCGTATCTCGGGCTGTAAGGAAGATAATCGGAACATTGGCTGTCATCGGATTGCCCTTCAACTGCTTAGCCAGCTGGAAACCGCTCATTCCTCCCATCATGACGTCCAGTAGCAGCAGGTCGAACGAAGCGATGTTCATCTCCAAAGCCTCTTCTGCAGAATTGGCAGTCTCTACCTCATATCCTTCTGTTTCGAGATTGAATTTCAGAATCTCACACAAGTCTTGCTCATCATCAACAACAAGTATTCTTTTCATATTCTCTTCCATATTTCATGTTATTTAAAATACCGCTGCAAAATTACGATTTTTCTTTCGTAATAAGCGTTACATTTAGTTACAATTTCATGACATTTAGTTCTTTAGAGAAAAAAAACATAAAAAAATGGGGATTTTGTTACACATTTTAACTTAGTGTTCCAAATTCGCTACATGTTTCTTTGCTAGTTAGAAACAGAAATGTTATTTTTGCACCCGATATAACTATAAGTGAGCATATAACACAACTGAAAGAGTATGAAAGATAAAGTAAATGCAATTCCCTCAATCGGTGAAATCATCAAAGAGGAATTAAACAAGCAAGGCAAGACCACAGTATGGCTTGCTGAAAAACTAGGCTGCCATCGTACTAATATATATAAGGTATACGGCAGAGCCACTATAGATACGGGTATGCTTTACCATATCTGTCAGTTGCTGAACATAGATTTGTTTAAGGTTTATTCAGACGCTTTGCGTAAACGCAAGAAAAAGAATCAAGATTTAAACTAAAAATAACTAAAACAATAAGACCTGAGGTGAATCACCCCAGGTCTTATTGTTTTTATGCCAATCGCTTTTCCAGACGTTCGCGGATGGCAGCGATAAAGCCGGCAGAGTTTACAGCCTTAGCCTCAACACCTTCCATCAGGTTTACGAGATCCTTGGTAGCGATACCATCGTTCAATGTATCGAAACATGCAGCCTCCAGCTGGTCGCCAAAGTTCTGAAGTTCCTTGATGCCATCCAGTTCGCCACGCTTTCTCAACGCACCGCTCCATGCAAAGATGGTAGCCATTGGGTTGGTAGATGTATCTTCACCCTTCAGGTAGCGATAGTAGTGACGGGTCACAGTACCATGAGCTGCCTCATACTCATACTTGCCGTCAGGAGAAACCAATACGGAAGTCATCATCGCCAGAGAACCGAAGGCTGTACTGAGCATATCACTCATCACATCACCGTCATAGTTCTTGCAAGCCCAGATAAAGCCGCCCTTGCTGCGGATAACACGAGCCACTGCATCATCAATCAATGTATAGAAATACTCGATACCGAGTTCTGCAAACTTCTCTTTATAGTCGCTCTCATATACTTCCTCAAAGATCTTGCGGAACTGGGCATCATAAGTCTTAGAGATAGTATCCTTGGTAGCAAACCAGAGATCCTGCTTGGTATCAATGGCAAACTTGAAGCAGCTGTGAGCAAAGCTGCGGATACTCTTATCAGTATTGTGCATGCCCTGGATAACGCCAGCACCATCGAAAGAATGAATTTCAATTTCCTGCTTCTTGCCGCTCTTACCCTCGAATACGAGTTTGGCTGTACCTGGCTCATCAGCACGAAGTTCCACGCTCTTGTATACATCGCCGTAAGCATGACGGGCAATGGTAATAGGCTTCTCCCAGTTCTTTACACAAGGGTGGATGCTCGGGATGGTGATAGGAGCACGGAATACGGTACCGTCCATGATGCTACGGATAGTTCCATTAGGGCTCTTCCACATTTTGTGGAGTTTATACTCGTCCATACGTTGTGCATTAGGAGTGATAGTAGCACACTTCACAGCCACACCATATTTCTTAGCCGCCTCAGCAGAGTCGATGGTTACCTGGTCGTTGGTTTGGTCGCGATAAGGCAGACCGAGATCATAATACTCAGACTTCAAATCAACGAAAGGAAGAATGAGTTCGTCCTTAATCATCTTCCAGAGAATTCTTGTCATCTCATCACCGTCCATCTCTACCAATGGAGTTGTCATCTTAATCTTTTCCATAACACAATATAATGTATAATTAATAATTTACAATGTACAATGATCAGGGCAGCCAAGTGTACCCTTGATATTTTGCCTGCAAAATTAATAAAAATAATTAGGAAAAGAAAGGAAATTAAGAATAATTCTAGCAAAATGATAACAAAAAGCACTTTTTTACGTACTTAAATCATAAAATCTGTATATTTATACCTAAAAAGGCATCAATGAGCCCGAAAACTCATTGATGCCTCTAATTATTTACCTTTTTACTTTTTTACCCTTTCACCTTTTTACCTTTAAATAGCCTTTTTACTTCTCCTCTGGAGCCTTGTCGATCAAGTCCATGAACTGGTCGAGCTTAGGAGTGATGATAATCTGAGTGCGGCGGTTGCGCTGCTTGCCTACCTCTGTATCGTTAGTTGTTACAGGGTTGTACTCACCACGGCCACCAGCTGTAAGACGCTTAGGATTTACGCCGAAGTGATCCTGCAAGTACTGAACAACAGAAGCTGCACGGAGAGCAGAGAGGTCCCAGTTGTTGCGGATATTCTTCATCTTGGCACTTGTCGTGCTTACTGGTACGTTATCGGTATTACCCTCTACGAGCACATCGTAATCCTTATAGTCTGTGATGATCTTAGCAATCTTGCTCAATGTTTCCTGAGCACGGCTGTTCACCTCATAGCTACCACTCTGATAGAGCATATTGTCAGCCAGAGAAATGTAAACTACACCCTTCAGAACCTGAACATCAACCTCCTTCATCTCTTCCTTGCTCAAAGAGCGGGTCAGGTTGTTGGTAAGAACCATGTTGAGCGAATCGCTCTTGCTCTTTACCTCAACCAGGTGACGGATATACTGGTTACTCTCGTTGATCTGGTCAACGAGTTTCTCAATGCTCACGTTGTTCTGGCTTGCATTGTTCAAACTCTTGTCAAGTGAACTCTGCAACTTAGCGTAATCGCTCTTTGCAGTAGCAAGCTGCTCCTGGGCTGCTGCCAGACTAGCCTCTGTAGCTGCCAGTTTTTCCTTGGTAGCCTGATAGTTGCTTGACAATTCCTTATTCTCATTCTGGCAATTCTGAAGATCCTTCTTACTTGCACAGCTTGTAGCCATCAGAGCTACAGCCATCATTGCCATTACCATTAACTTTGTCTGTTTCATATTCTTACTAATTTAAATTTTCTTGTTATTATTGATTATAGTATATCTTAACGTCGCTTTCTACCTTCTATTATATTAGAGTTCTCCCGGCTTTCATCCGTTATCCGGAAGTACCTGCATTTTAGGACATCCAGAAGCTGATTTACTTCTTTCACTTGCAAAGTTACAGATAAGACTCGAATAAACAACATTTGTCAAACGCATTTAGACATTTTTAACCTCTAAATCTTTATTTATCACCTTTTTAACCAAAAAAGGCTACAGAAAGCACTTTTCTGATAGCTAAACCGTCAAATGTAGCCTCTCAAGGTAAGAATAGCTCAAATCTCAACAAAAAAAACATAAAAAACAGTGTTTTATTTTGTAGTGTCTTGAAATTGCACTATCTTTGCACTCGAAAAGAAATAAATACATTAATAATATAAAAGAAAGCAAGTATGATTCTTTTTTTTAGAACTCCATCTAAGAGTGTGATTGCGACCGAGATTGACCACAAACCATCTCAGGACGAAATCAATGAACTTTGTTGGCTTTATGGTGACGCGACTTTAGAGGACGCCCAGCAGTTGCAGGGCTTCTATGTCGGTCCACGCCGTGAAATGATTACTCCTTGGAGTACGAATGCCGTTGAGATTACTCAGAACATGAGTCTTAACGGCATTTCGCGTATCGAGGAGTACTTCCCTGTAGATAGCGAAGACGCTGAGCACGACCCTATGCTCCAGCGTATGTACAACGGTATCGGACAGGATGTGTTCACCGTGAACCACCAGCCAGAACCTATCAAGTACGTCGACGACCTCGAGAAGTATAACGAGGAAGAGGGTCTTGCCCTCAGTGAGGACGAAATGGCTTATCTCCACAAGCTGGAGAAAGAGAACGGACGTCCTCTCACCGACAGCGAAATCTTCGGTTTCGCACAGATCAACTCAGAGCACTGCCGCCACAAGATTTTCGGCGGCCAGTTTATCATCGACGGTAAGGAGATGGAGTCTTCTCTCTTCAACATGATCAAGAAGACCACCAACGAGAATCCTAACAAGATTCTCTCTGCTTACAAGGACAACGTGGCTTTCTCTCAGGGTCCTGTTATCGAGCAGTTTGCTCCAGCCGATCAGACTACCAGCGATTTCTTCCAGGTGAAGGATATCGAGAGTGTTATCTCTCTGAAGGCTGAGACTCACAACTTCCCTACTACTGTAGAGCCTTTCAATGGTGCTGCTACCGGTACGGGTGGTGAAATCCGCGACCGTATGGGTGGTGGTGTTGGTTCATGGCCTATCGCAGGTACAGCCTGCTACATGACTGCTTATCCTCGCCTGAAGGATGACAACGGCAAGAGTGATGTTGAGCGCGACTGGGAAGATATCATGCCAGTACGTAAGTGGCTCTATCAGACTCCTGAGCAGATTCTGATCAAGGCTTCCAACGGTGCATCAGACTTCGGTAACAAGTTCGGTCAGCCTCTCATCACCGGTTCTGTGCTTACATTCGAGCACGAGGAGAATGGTGAGAAGTATGCATACGATAAGGTAATCATGCTTGCTGGTGGTGTAGGCTACGGCAAGAAGCGTGACTACAAGAAGGGTGAGCCACAGAAGGGCAACAAGGTTGTAGTAGTAGGTGGTGATAACTATCGCATCGGTCTTGGTGGTGGTTCTGTTTCTTCTGTAGATACAGGCCGTTACAGCAACGGTATCGAGTTGAACGCTGTTCAGCGTGCCAACCCTGAGATGCAGAAGCGTGCCTATAACCTGGTTCGTGCACTCGTTGAGAACGATGAGAACCCAGTAGTCAGCATCCACGACCACGGTTCAGCCGGTCACTTGAACTGTCTCTCTGAGTTGGTAGAAGAGTGCGGTGGCGAAATCGACATGTCTAAGTTGCCTATCGGCGACAAGACTTTGAGCGCCAAGGAAATCATCGCAAACGAGAGCCAGGAGCGCATGGGCTTGCTCATCGACGAGAAGTATATCAGCGAGGTTCAAAAGATTGCCGACCGTGAGCGTGCTCCAATGTACGTGGTTGGTGAGACTACTGGCGATGCTCACTTCAGCTTCAAGCAGGCTGACGGCGTGAAGCCATTCGACCTCGATGTAGCTCAGATGTTCGGTCATACTCCTAAGACTGTGATGGTAGATGAGACCGTAGAGCGTAAATATGAAGATGTAACTTATTCTGCTGATAACCTCGACGAGTACTTGCAGCGTGTTCTCCAGATGGAGGCTGTGGCTTGTAAGGACTGGTTGACCAACAAGGTAGACCGTTCCGTAACAGGTAAGATTGCCCGTCAGCAGTGCCAGGGTCAGATTCAGTTGCCACTCTCAGACTGTGGTGTCGTAGCACTCGACTATCGTGGCGAGAAGGGTATCGTAACAGCAATGGGTCATGCTCCTCAGGCTGGTCTTGCCGATCCTAAGGCAGGTTCAGTACTCTCTGTAGCAGAGTCATTGACTAATATCGTATGGGCTCCATTGGCAGATGGCATGGACAGCATCAGCCTCTCAGCCAACTGGATGTGGCCTTGCCGCAGTCAGAAAGGTGAGGATGCCCGTCTGTACGAGGGTGTGAAGGCATTGTCAGACTTCTGCTGCGCCATCCACGTAAACGTACCAACAGGTAAGGATTCTCTCTCTTTGACCCAGCAGTATCCTAACGGCGAGAAGATCATCGCTCCGGGTACCGTTATCGTAAGTGCCGGTGGTGAGGTTTCAGATGTCAAGAAGGTGGTTAGCCCAGTTCTCGTTAACGACAAGAACTCTAGCCTCTACCATATCGACTTCAGCTTCGACGAGCAGCGCCTCGGTGGTTCTGCTTTCGCTCAGAGTCTGGGCAAGGTGGGCAGCGATGTTCCTACCGTCAAGAACCCAGAGTACTTCGTTGACTGCTTCAACGCCGTACAGGAACTCATCAACCGCGGCTGGGTAATGGCTGGTCACGATATCAGCGCCGGTGGTTTGATTACAACTCTCCTCGAAATGACATTCGCCAACGTAGAGGGCGGTATGAAGATCAACCTCCACGACATCGCAGATGCCGACATCATCAAGACCCTCTTCGCAGAGAACCCAGGTGTTGTCATCCAGGTAAGCGATGCTCACAAGGACGAGTTGAAGGCATTCTTCGATGAGAACGATATCGGTTATGCCAAGATTGGTTATCCAGCTCCTGAGCTCCGCAAGATTATCATCAAGAAGGAAGGCTTCGAGCACGAGTTCGATATCGATGCTTTGCGCGACGACTGGTATAAGACCTCTTACCTACTCGACCGCAAGCAGAGCATGAATGGTATGGCCAAGAAGCGTTACACCAACTATAAGAAGCAGCCTATCGAGATGAACTTCGGTTATGGCTTCAAGGGAACCCTCGCCAGCTACAGCCTCGACGCTAACCGTCGCAAGCCATCTGGCATCAAGGCAGCTATCATCCGTGAGAAGGGTACCAATGGTGAGCGTGAGATGGCATACTCTATGTATCTCGCCGGCTTCGATGTAAAGGATGTGATGATGACCGACTTGATTTCTGGTCGTGAGACGCTGGAAGATGTGAACTTCATCGTATTCTGCGGTGGTTTCTCTAACTCCGATGTTCTCGGTTCTGCCAAGGGTTGGGCTGGTGCATTCCTCTACAATCCTAAGGCTAAAGAGGCACTCGATAAGTTCTATGCCCGTGAGGATACCCTTTCACTCGGTATCTGCAACGGTTGCCAGCTGATGGTTGAGTTGAACCTCATCAATCCTGAGCACAAGCATCGTTCACACCTCTGCCACAACACATCCAAGAAGTTCGAGAGCACATTCCTCGGTTTGACCATTCCTCAGAACGACAGTGTGATGTTCGGTAGCCTGAGCGGTGATAAGCTCGGTATCTGGGTAGCTCACGGCGAGGGTCGTTTCTACTTGCCAGAGCCAGAGGATCACTACAACATCATTGCGAAGTACAACTATGCTGAGTATCCAGGTAATCCTAACGGCAGTGACTACAATGTAGCAGGTATCTGCTCTGCAGATGGTCGCCACTTGGCTATGATGCCACACTTGGAGCGTGCCATCTTCCCATGGCAGAACGCCTGGTATCCAGCTGATCGCCGCAACGACGAGGTAACTCCTTGGATTGAGGCATTTGTCAATGCACGTCAGTGGATCGAAGAAAGAGCTTTGAAAAAGTAAAAAGGTAAAAAAGTAAGAAGGTAAAAAATGAATAATAGCGTAAGTTATCTTACATTATTCAAAACATTTATGAAGATTGGCATAGTCACCTTTGGGGGTGGCTATGCCATGATTCCTATTATAGAATCCGAAGTCGTCGACAAGCATCATTGGATGACGAAGGAGGAATTCTTGGATGCCATTGCTACTACCCAGATTTGTCCGGGCGCCTTGGCCATCAACATGAGTTCCCTGCTCGGATATAAGTTGGCAAAGACACCGGGAGCCATCGTCTGCACCCTCGGCGCTTCGTTGCCATCGTTCCTTATTATCTTAGCAATAGCCATGTTTTTCCATCAGTTTGAAGACAACAAGGTTGTTGCTGCCATGTTTGCAGGCATCCGTCCTGCCGTCGTGGCATTGATAGCCGTACCTACGTTCTCGCTTGCCAAGAGTGCCGGTATTTCGCTTGTCAACTGCTGGATTCCTATTCTATCCGCCCTTCTGATCTGGCTTTTGGGCGTCAACCCAATCTGGGTGATTATCGCAGCTGCCGTAGGTGGCTACATCTATGGACAGTTTATCCAGCCAACGGAATAAAGGTAAAAGGGTAAAAAAGTAAATAGCTTAAAACATAATGATGATATTTTTTCAGCTTTTCATCGTATTCATTCAGATAGGCGTCTTCGGATTCGGAGGTGGCTATTCCATGCTATCCCTGATTCAGGGACAGGTTGTTACGCAGTATCATTGGATGACGATGCAAGAGTTTACCGATGTGGTTGCCATTTCTCAGATGACACCGGGACCTATCGGTATCAACACCGCTACCTATTGTGGCTATACAGCTGTCCATAATGCCGGCATGAGTGGCATAATGGCTGTACTCGGAAGTGCCATGGCGACCTTTGCGCTGGTTCTCCCATCCTTGGTTTTGATGATTCTTATCAGCAAGATGCTGTACAAGTATATGAACACCTCAGCCGTCCAGAGCATCTTCATCGGTCTTCGCCCAGCCATCGTCGGTCTGGTAGGAGCCGCAGCCCTGCTTCTGATGAATGGCGAGAACTTCTCTACTCCCGAAAATCCTTGGAGATTCTATATCTCCATCGCCCTCTTCTTTGCTACCTTTATCGGCGTGAAGGTGATGAAGATCAATCCTATCCGCATGATACTCTACTCGGCTTTTGCAGGATTGGTACTATTATATTAAAGAGATTTCAAATATTAGTATTAACTTTGCTGTCAATTGAACCCCTCAAACCCTATAGAATGACATTTAGAGAAGAAAAAACAACCTCCAAAAAGAGGTTTCAAGCTTGCAAGCATAGCTTTGTGATAGCATGTCTCTCTATACTGACTTGCTGCCCAATCCTTATTTCTGCCCAAACCCCAATGGCAGGAACCATTAATCGTATGCCTATCGAAAAGATGAAGGCGGAGTTTGAGGCCAAAGGTGCTACTTACGGCAAAACCATAAGCAAGAAGATAAAGCCTTATATAAATAAGGTATGCGAAACACTGGCAGACACCTCCATCTTTCATGCGAAACAGAGACAGAAAGTAAATACGATTAAGCAGCAGTTAGGTATCCCCCAACCCCTCACAAAGCAATACGAACTCAGGGAGAAGCTGTTTCGCATACAATTCCTGCTCAACTTTGAGGATTCTTACCAATGCGCCCGCCATTGCGAAGAGCTAGCACTGCAGTTGGCAAATTCTCCCAAGGCTAACTCAAAAGCCCCTTCAACCAAAAGTCCTTACGACTATCTGGCACAAGCCTACATCTACGAGGCCCAAGCATTTACCAATAGCGGGTACTTCAGAGAGGCGGCGGAGACTTTGGCAAAGATTGCTCCCAGAACTTGCTCGCAAGATATCCGAATCAACTATATCGTAGCTGCATTCAACCTGGAATTCGAGAACGGATTCTACACCCCATATCGCATTCTTTCCAAAGACACCTATCTGGAAAACATGAAGCGACTGTATGGAGAATTGAAGCAAACTGTGTCTTCAGACTCTTACCTGCTCGATGACATGCTCGTAAAGATGTACTTCCACGAAACCAAATATGCCGAGGCCATTAAGCAAAGCAAAATACTGATCAGCAAATTATCTCCTACCTCTGCATACTATGCCTACGCTCTTGGCAACCTGGGATACAACTATATGGGATTACGCAACTACACCAAGGCAGCAGAATGCATCAGCCAATCGGCCATCATGGAAATCAAGCGTGGCTCAGTGGAATATCCTGCTGCCAGAAAGATAGCCGAAATCGCTTACGTCACAGGCGACATTGCCCGTTCGTACATGCTCATCAATGTAGCGATGCACAATGCCGAACAATATCATTCACGTTACCGCTATTCCGAGATAGCATTCAGCTATCCCCAGATAGATAAGGACCTCTATGCAATCACTCAAAGGCAGAAAATGTGGCTCACTATCGGTCTCATTTTCCTGAGCATCGTGATTGTCCTATTGATAGCTGCAATCATCGTCATGAAGAAACAGCGAAAAACGCTCCATCGGCAGAAGTCACTCATCGAGTCTCAGATGAAACATCTTTACGAAAAGAACGTACAGATTGCGAGCATCAACAAGGAACTTATTGAAGCAGGGCACATCAAAGAAGTAGTACTGAGTCAATTGATAGTGGGCAGTGCGAACCACCAGGTTGCCATCGAGAAACTGCGCAAGGAAGTTTTGCGCCGACTCACCATCCGAGATTACGAAGGACTCAAAAACGTATTCGATGCCCAAAAGGGAGCCGCATTCGACACCTTTTATCAGATGGATAGTATTTTGCAGATGCTCTTCCCGAATTTTGAGGAAAGCTTCAATTCCTTTCTTCGCCCAGAGTGTAGGATAGTTCCCAAAACGGGTGAGCGACTCACCGTGGAAATGCGCATCTTTGCCCTCATCAGATTGGGCATTACCAAAAATGAAGACCTGGCACGTTCGCTCAACTACTCAGTTAACACCATCAAGAGTTACAAGACTCGAGTATTGAACGCCGCCCGCTACGACAAAGAAGAGTTTTATAAGAGACTGAAGGAAAAGGTCAATACAGAAGTCTAACACCCCAAACAGCCTGATTTCAAAGGGACATGTGCCTTATCACAAGGCGTATGTCCCCTTTTTTATGGTAAGCGTCTCCGCGTTTATACCTTGCATAATTCAAAAAAAGCAGTAACAGCTGATTAAACTAATGCTGTTACTGCTTTTTCCATCGGTCAGGAAGTAAGTTTCTATATTTTTCCAATGGGGTATTGGGTTGCCATTCTGCAGTCTTTTCTATTACGTCGCATATGTATTCAAACAGATTAATGCCATTCAGCCTGCATGAGATGGCGATGGAATATAGGATAGCCGCCCGGCTTGCTCCTTCGTGCGAACCAAAGAACATTGAGTTTCTTCTTGATAGTGATATGTACCTCTGGATTCTCTCAATATAGTTGTTATCGAGAGCCGTATCACCTCTTTTGAAGATGTCACAAATGGCATTATATTCATTAAGGGCATAACCGACCGCCTGCGCCAAGGTAGACTTGGGCAGCAAATCCTTCCTGGAAGATATTTCCTCCAGTTTCTCCAATAAATCCTGTAAAATGTCCGGTGCATATGACTGCCGATAGGCTAGATGGTCTTCAACGGTCCATCCATTTACCCCAACCTTATGTTTTTTGTCTTCTCGATAAAATCTGTTGAGGATATCTACGACTTCCTGAGCATCCTTGTCCTCCTTGCCGCAGTCGATGAAGTCTCTCTTGACATGCTGTAGACAGGCGATTCTCATGATGTCAGGATAAGCATCCGACTCCAGTTTCCGGTAAGGAGCATATGCATCACTCTGTATGGTACCTTTATAATCAGAGAATACGTTAAGTATGACCTGCTCAGAGCGTGATCCATCCTCATATACGAAGAAGACAAGTCCCAGTTTAGGCGCACTTACAGCCCAGAAGTAGCCTTTCTTCGAACCCTTGTCCGCAGGCTTTGTCTTGGCTAACAGTACTTTATGGTATGTCTCGTCCGCCGAGACATAATCCTGCTGCAACACTACTTGGCAGATAGCCTTATAGAAGTTTTCCAGTACATCGGCACTTCTGGCAATCAGCTTGTTTGCCGTGGCCTTCCTTAACGTAAACCCATTGTCGGCAAAGTATTTGATGATTCGCTCTACCGGCATGGAATAGATGTATCGCATCTGCAGGAGTCCTGCTGCAAAGGAAGGTGAATAGGAAGAATTCAACAACAGAGCCGGCGGAGTTTTCCCCGGATACATGATACATCCATCAGTATAAGTGTTGATGTGATACACGGTCTTGATGAATTTGATGGGTTCCATGCTGTAACGTATACAGGTACGAGTCCCGAAGAGACGCAACGTCTTCAAAAGCTCTGCATCCATGACTGGATCTATCGTAACATGCACCTCTTTCATCTCGTAATGCATGTCACGCTTGGCACCATTGTTTTTGCGTGCCTTTCTCTTTTCGGCCTGCTCTGTTTTCTTCTTGTCAAATTCCTCCTGGGTCATCGAGGCTTGTGGATTCTTTTCCTGACGTTCGGACTTCTTGCCTGAAACGAGCTTGCCGAGTGCCTTGTTCTGACGATTCGCTTTGTCAATGGCGATTCCTTTCTGGACGAGTAGTTCTTCTAATGACTTTATACGTTCAATGAGTTCGTTGACCTGTAGGGTCAGCGAACTCACTGTAGCATTAGCTTGCTGAAGCTGTTCGTTTGCAAGCTGAAGTTGTTCCTTCAAAAGTACTATAATTTCGTCCTTTTTCATAGTGCAAAGATACGAAAAAATATCGAGACATGCAAGGATTTTCAGATATTTATTTTTACTATCTTGCTGATATACAACCTATTAAACGCAACCTTACACACCTACAGATTAAGCCGTTTTCGATATCTCATACTTTTCAGGCAAATTCCGCTCATGATGGCAGATAGCGTCTTGTAAGGCATTTTGCATTGTTTGCTTTGGGGATCAAAGAATGGTAATTCAAAGGTTCCTCGCTCCAGTCGCTTCTGATACAGCAGGAAACCGTCGCCATCCCATTTGATTCCTAAGACATAGCCAAATTTTTGAGCAATTTTTTGTGTTAATAAATATAAAAGAGGCGTTTTGAAGCATACAGGCACTAAAATATCGGTAGCAGAAATGGTCAAAAATGATTTTTCTGTTACAAATCAACACGGAACTCGTTCTTTTAATAGCGTGTGGCTAGATTCCTAATTAGTTATCCGTGTTTGTGTCTTTACAAGACTCTAAATGGCAGTAGCACAGACTGCTATAGTTCACTTGTTTCGGACTTATGATATTGCAAGTTTTTCATTGCTGCTCTTTGAATCCAACGGTTCCCATTTTCTGTTCTGCTTACCTATGGCGAACATTCTGAGAACAAGTTTGAACTTAACGGCATTCAATGCCTTGCGTTTAGTGTCTGAATCTTGCTTACCTCCTAATTTACGGTTATAAAATGATTGTAACTCTGCATCATATTGTACAGCAACTGTGGCCGCCATGGATAGATCCGCTTTCGCCTGACCATCACAGCGTGCTGAAGGTCGGGGACGCCATCTCACACTGGTGCCTGAAGTGTGGGAGTGCGGTGCCACGCCGACATAACTGGCATATTGCCTTGCTGTTTCAAATGCGGTAAAGTTTCGGGTAATGACAATGACATTTATGGCATTGACGAAGCCGACTCCTGGTATTGTCAGAAGATTCTTGTAAGTAGCCAAAAGGCTATCGTCTGTAGCCAGCAACTTCTGCTCTTCCAACTCGATGTTATCAATGTCACGGCTGAATTTCTTGATGTAGCCATCATATAACTGGGCATCTTCCTTTGTGGTGCACAGCTGTCTTCTGTTCATGAAGCATGTACGCTGTTCCACCAGGAACTTACGCTCATTCATCAGTGCCTTGAGTCTCTGCATGGTCTTGTCAGGCATTTTATAAGGCTTGACACATTCGGTACCATTATAGCGATAGAGAAAGTCTGCAATCTTGGCAGAGTCAATCTTGTCGCTCTTGTCCTTGGGTTCCATGGGATAATGCTTTACCACATGGGTGGAGAGCATGCAGAACTGATAGTTCCTGGCATTAAGAAACTTCTCCAGTTCCATGGAATAGCTGCCGGTGAACTCCATTCCAAAGAGACAGTTCGAGAGAACCACATGATTCTTCTTGAGCCATGTGCACATTTCGCCAAATCCCTTGCGGGAATTGTTGAATACATCGTGAGAAAAGTCCTTAATTGGGGCTTCTTCACAGAAAATTGATACGTCAATGACATTTTTTGAGATGTCGATGCCGATAAATGATTTATTTTTCATACCTTTGTACCGCATTTTGCAGGAAGGAGCTCTCTATGTCAGGGTAAGCCACATCTTTTAAAAGCTTCCACGGCTAATTCCCTAAACGGCACTTGACCTGGCATTTCAGGCTGGGGAGACTAGATCAGGGAAAGGTCTTTGTCTAAGACAAAATAGTTCACTACCCCCGTCCGGAGTTCCTTCCATTTCAGATGCTCCGGCAAAGGTAGTGAAAAAAACGCAGACAAAAGACTTAGTCGGGAAATAGTTATGCTCTAAGAAGTGCGATAGTTCACTTTTGCTGCATTTTAGTTCTTATATGCATCTGTCTCCACATATGGTGTTCCACGCTTTATCACGGCAAACATACGAAGGACTAGCTTGAACTTGATGGCATTGAGTACGATGCCACCGCATTTTTCCTTTCTCTTGCGTATCCAATAGTCTCTTATTGAAGGATTGTTCCTTATGGCGGAAAGGACAGCTATGGATAAGTCTGCCTTGGCTTCAGAAAAGCCTTTCTTGGAAACACCCGTTTTCTTTCTTACTGAGGTACCAGATTCCTTTTTAAAAGGGGCTATTCCTATGTAACAGGCATATTTGCGAGGATTGCTGATTGCAGTGAAATTTTCCGTCAATACAATGGTTTCCAACGCTATGATGCGACCAATGCCAGGAATGGAGGTCAGCAGATTGTAATTCTTTCTGATGCTTGTATCTTCATTCATGTAGCTGTCAATCTCCTTGTCTATTGCTTTCTGGTTTTCCTGCATGTTCTTCAGCAGGAGTTTCTTGCGTTCAACGGATAAGTCTGTGTCGTATGCGCAGATATCATGAAGCTGTTGCTTGTAAAGAACAGACTGTTTGGTGTTCTGCTTACGCTCAGCCAGCAATCTCTTCAACTTGAAATAGACAGATGAAGGAAGTTTGGAGGGATTGCGAAGAATCTTCTTGTGGTTCTGCTCACAATAGATTGCTATTCTGAAAGCATCCAGTTCATCAGTCTTGATACGGTCTAGAGAGCGCTGGTCATCATCCAAGTCTGGCTCGAAGCGATGCATTTTGCGAGGTTCCACCATACCATAGATATATTCTTTGGATTCCAGCCATAATCTGAAGTTTTGATTATAAAGTCCAGTATATTCCATACAGAACAAAAAGGTAGCAAAGTCTTTTCCTACCTTTGCAACCCAGGAGCCAATCTTTTTGAATCCAGCATCATCATTGCTCACCTGAATATGGGCATTCTTCCAATCGATGGCTTCACCATCATAATAAGCAAGGTCGAGAGTCTTCTTGGAGACATCTACGCCAAAATACAGTTCTTTATCCATATTATTAACATTTTAATATTAAATGGATACAAGAAAACATTTGGCTTGGCGAAGGACTGAGTCAAATGATAGTGATATTCTAGAGCATTTTATAGTTCACCTTAACACCCGTTAACCAATTCGTTTAAACTTGTTTCCGAGTGCAAAGGTAAAAGAGCATTTTTACCTGCTGGCGGTTCTTTGAGAAGAAGATGAAGACGGCACCACCGAGTGGCGGCAGCTCCATCTCCGTCCTCACAATCTGGTACAGGCCATTTATGCCCATGTTCATTCGGACATATCGCTGGCAGACGTAATACTGGGTATTTTCGTTTAGTCCAAACATAGCATATCCTCCTTTTCATAAAGTTTCATCAGATGCATGACAGATTTGGCGCTACCTTTCTTGATGGTGACTATCGTTCCATTTGGGAAGGTTAGGGTTATGCCAAAAAGATAGTTCTCTGGACAGACGGGTTCGGATGGCATTTCCATGGGAAGGAACATCATCCCAGTGTCCTTGGCTATTGCCTCGGAACATTCCTTACGGGCTTCGGCCTGAAGCAGACGGATCTGCTGTTTGGCTAACCTAACGGAATAACCTTTCTCTGACATCCATCTATGCATCGAGCGATGGTTTACATGCCGTTCCTTTAAAAAAGGAATCAAACTGGCTTTTGGATTATGATTCAAATGAATCTGGAAGGCATTCCATGCCCTCTCATAACGTTCTGTTGCTCTCATAATTTCATTGCTTTTAAAATTATGGTGCAAAGGTAAGAACTTTTACGATAAAGGGCAAGGTATAAACGCGGAGCCGCTTACTTTTTATGAGTATATTCTTTCTTTAACAGGGTATATTCTACCGGATATGCATATTGTGTAATCATCAGATTATCAGCGATTATTCATTTTTCAGAAGTCTATCTATGGTATATTTCTTGGCAGCAATCGTTTTTTGCAGTACTTTTGCAAGCGAAAATTTCATTAGAAATCTTTCAAATCCAATCAGTATAACTAATAACTTTTAGAAATGAACAAAAACATTTTTCTCTTATCATCAGTACTGATGGCTACAACAGCAACAGCAGTCAGAGCCAATGAGGTACCGACAACTCTAGCAAGAGTTAATTCCTCTTATATACAAAAAGAGGACACAACAGAAACCGCAGGCAATGACCATGGTGTGATGCTCAACGCCAAGGATGCCACAGAGCCTCGTCAAGTAGAGATAGGCTTGCCTATGAGCTACACAGCAGTTACTGTAGATGGACTGCCAGCAGTTTTCTATTATTGGCCAAACACCACAAGCAACCATTGGCGTGGCGAACAGTTGCTTGCCAGCCAGGGTCTGCAGAACATATCTACCACAGCCATACGCTTTGGTGAGATTGGCTATGGTGTGGATTCCTATATGGAACGTGGCGGTGAAACACTCAAGGGAAAGCTGAAGTATCAGACCAACACCTTTGGTGCACAGAATTTTGACATCAACGTGTCTGGCAAACTTGCCAAAAAGACTTATTTCACGCTGAGTGCTTACCAGAATTTCGATCCAGGAACATTCGACCTGAAATTTACCAACTACATCGACCGTGCCCAGTTCTACACTGCCGGCATCACCCATCTCTTCCATCAAGACAAGGGTCGATTCAGTCTCTATTACAAGTTTACCGAAACCCATCCTCTTACCACTGCAGCCAACTACGCCCCTTTTACCTATGATGGCAATGGAAAGATAACAGAGGTGAAGGGTTTCAGAATGGGTCGTGACTCTTACCTCCCGGTTGATGGTATCATGGAATATCGTGATGTGAAAACAGGGGAACTGAAGTCAGGCAACCTCTATGATATTTCCAAAACCAAGACCCATGAGGGAACTGCCCTTCTGGATTATGACTTCGGCAATGCTACAACCTTAGCATTGAAAGCCAAGGTATCTACCTCTAAGGGAAACAGTGTGGACCAACTCACGATGGGATTCTACGAGGATGCCGATGCCACCTATGCTGACAATGGACAAGCATTCCATGGCAATATCCAGCGCCGTCTTTCACAGATCAATGCTTTCACTGTGACTGACGCCATGTTTGTGGCAGAGCTCCAGAAAAAGACAGCCAACCACAATTGGGCTTTTGGATTAAACGAGTTCTACTCTTACATCGACTACGCCCGTAGCACCACACAATATTATCATGAGGTTGCACCTAATCCACGCAAACTCATCTACAACGGCCAGGAATACGCCAATCTGAATGGTTCGAGCGAATACGACAAGGGAAACGAGAACAAGCTGGCAGCCTATGTGAACGACAACTGGCATATCACTCCCAACTTCCGTATGGGATATGGTTTGCGCTTGGAAATGTTCAATGTAGGTGTGGATTACATCACTGATGGTCGTTTCAGCGACTTCCATATAGGTGCACAATACACAGATGAAAACGGAAAGGCACAGACCGTAGGTACCACCCATCACAACCTGTCTGGTCTCAACTATGCCGTTTCAGTATCTCCTACCTATAACCTGACACACAATTTCGGTTTCACCGGTGAGATCAACTATCTGAAGCAATATCGTCATCTGGAGGCATACTCTGGCACTTCGCTTCCTTATTACGACTATCGCCCATTCATCCTGGGACGTGCCGGTATCTTCTACAACAACGACTTCGTGAACCTGGTTTCCGCCTTCACCTACGCTCGCCGCACCAATGACTACGGACGAATGACCGTGATGAGCGACAACCCGAACGAAGACCCTGTGATGGTAGGTTCATCCAGCGGTATCGAGACTATGGGCTGGACAACAGATGCCATGTTCTCGCCATTCAAGGGATTCAAGTTCCATGCCATGTTCACTTACCAGAATCCTAAGTACACAGGATATAAGTTCGAGGCATTCAACAAGACCTATGATTTCAGCGACAAAACCGTTACCAAACAGTCGAAAATATTGATTGAGTTAGACCCAAGCTATACATACGACCGCTTCAATGTCTGGGCATCGTTCCGCTACTTTAGCAAGCAGTATGCCAACGTGGGCAACTCTGTGTATTTCGAAGGTAGATGGGAAACATTTGCAGGTGCAAGCTACAAGTACAACAAATATCTCACCTTCAATGTCAACCTCGTTAATTTCCTCAATCAGACGGGTGCCCAGGGTACCATCCCAGGTTCCGATCTGATAACTGATGGCAGCAGATACGCCGGAACACTGATGGCAGGAAACTATATACGTCCATTCACCGTAGAGATTGGCGCAAAACTCAACTTTTAAATTACAAAATAACAAACAATTTTAAACATTTTCAAGATATGAAAAAGTATATTTCAATCCTGTTTATGCTCGCT
Organism: Segatella copri; assembly: GCF_949820605.1. Taxonomy (NCBI): domain Bacteria; kingdom Pseudomonadati; phylum Bacteroidota; class Bacteroidia; order Bacteroidales; family Prevotellaceae; genus Segatella; species Segatella copri. The sequence goes on along the minus strand of NZ_CATKVU010000007.1, from coordinate 275,743 downwards.
GCAGCAATGAGCATGAACGCACAGCAGAATGTATCATTCCGCTCAGGAAAACTCGTTTCTCCACAGGTAAACGAAGACAACACCGTAACCTTCCGTATCCAGGCTCCTAAAGCAAAGAAGGTAAAGGTAATCGCCGACTGGGAAGCTAACAAGGGAACAGGCATCATGAAGAAGGACAAGGAGGGCGTATGGACTTACACCACCCCAAAGTTGCCTTCAGAAATGTACACCTATCGCTTCGACGTAGATGGAGTAACAAGCATCGACCCAACCAATCCTTTCACCTGCAGGGATGTAGGCAACGTATTCAGCATCTTCTATGTGGGCAATGGCTGTGCTGATGACTACCAGGTACACGACGTGGCCCATGGACAGGTTCGCACCGTATGGTATCATTCCAACAGCGCCAACACAGACCGTCGCATGAACATCTATCTTCCTCCAACTTATGGCAAGACTGACGAGAAATTCCCAGTGTTCTATCTTCTTCATGGAAGTGGAGGCGACGAAAATGCCTGGCTCGAACTGGGTAATATCGCACGCATTATGGACAACCTCATTGCAGAAAAGAAATGTAAGCCAATGATTGTAGTCATGCCAAACGGCAACATTGCCAAGCAGGCTGCGGCAGGTGAGACTTTCGAGAACCAGAACTACAAGCCTGTAATGACCAACTTCCTGCCTCACTTCAAGGATGGAACTTTCGAAACAGCCTTTCCTGAGATTGTAGATTACGTTGATGCGACCTTCAATACAAAGGCAGACAAAGCTCACCGTGCCATCGCAGGTCTCTCCATGGGTGGTCTTCATTCTGTGATGATTTCAGCCAACTACCCAGACTTGTTCGACTATGTGGGACTCTTCTCGGCAGGAGTCAACTTCAAGGATGTTGACATGGAGGCATTCCCTGCCTACGCCAACCTGGATACCAAACTTGCCACACAGGCTAAGAAAGGCGTAAAGCTCTACTGGATTGCCATTGGAAAGGAAGATCAGCACATGAACAACAACAAGTTGTTGATGGAACGACTGGACAAGGATGGACTGAAATACACCTATCATGAGAGCAGCCGTGGACATATCTGGAGCAACTGGCGACAGTACACCCTGCAGTTTGTTCCACAACTGTTCAAATAAGAAAACACCCACTGATATGAAAAAACTATTTCTGACAATATCACTCGCCTTTGGGCTTCTCTCTGCAGAAGCCCAAACCGGCGATCTTCCTCGTGTTGCCCCAGAGCAGGCAGGAGTAAAAAGCAAGCAGGTCGTAGCATTCTTCGACTCCTTGATGTCTTTTCCCAAGACCGATATCCACAGTGCCATCGTGATGCGTCACGGCAAGGTGATAGGCGAAATCCACCCAGCCCCATTCAAGGCAGAATATGGGCACACCCTCTTCTCCTGCTCCAAGACATTTACATCGGCAGCTATCGGTATCGCCATCGGCGAACATCGCCTGAAGTTGACCGACCGTCTCGCTACCTTCTTTCCAGAATATCTGCCCAAGGAAGTGAGCGAATGGCTCTCCGACATCACCATAGAAGATTTGCTCACCATGCGATCGGGATTCGTTTTCTTCGATGAAGTAAGAAGTGAGCACTTAGACTGGGGCAAGACTTATCTGAACCATCCTATGAATTGCAAACCAGGCACCAAGTTTCAATATGATTCTCTTGACACTTACCTGCTTTCCGCCATCATACAGAAGGTAACAGGTATGACGTTGCTGGAATACTTAAAGCCACGTCTCTTCGAACCTCTTCATATTGAAAAGGTGAAATGGGAAGTGAGTCCTGAAGGTATCAACACGGCAGGTTGGGGACTTTATCTGCAGAGCGAGTCGCTTGCTAAGTTCGGACAGTTATTGCTGCAACAAGGTAAATGGGAAGGCAAGCAACTGATACCATCTAGCTGGGTGAAGGCGATGATGTCGCCACACGTAGAAGATTACTATGGCTACCAGATGTGGATGTGTGAATGGCCTGATGCCGCAAGGGCAGATGGTGCTTACGGACAATATATCATCGTAAACCCACAGCAAGACATGGTGGTAGCCATCACCCAATGTCTTACTGGCAACGGAAGTAAGGAACAAAGCCTCATCAAAAATGTTTTGTTCCCAGGCATTATCCCATCCAACGATAAGAGCGCATCTAAAGAGAGGGACATCCGACCTGGAAAGGCGTACCGCATATTGAAGAAGAAACAATCTACTTATGCACTTCCACTCTTGGAGGGAAAGAAGAGCAATAGGCAGATGAGCATACCTCTCAACGTAAGCTATCAGCTCGACAAAAATCCATTGGGTTGGAAGCAAGTAAGCTTCCTAACTCCTCAGAAAATGGAAGTAGTGGATAGTGTTGGCAGAAAGGGCATCATCGAAATGGGTTTCAAGCAATGGAAGACCTCCTCCATCGGTTTCTATCCACAGAATCCTCGTGGTACGACATTGAATTGCTTCAGCACTATCGATTTTCCTTTCCACGCCAGTTCTTGCTATGCCTGGCAAGGTGAAGAGTTAGTCATCAAAACGCACTTCGTGGATTGGATAACCGCCATCGAACTCCGTCTCCAGTTCAAAGATGACCAACTATTAATCCATTTATCAGAAAGCTATCATAGCAAGAAAGTTTCTTTTAAAGCTCATAAAGCTCAGCAACCCCATGAGCATAAATAGCTAACATTTTTTTCTTACATACTGAGCCCACATTTAAAAAGTAAGGCTTGTTTTAAAGTGGGCTCAGTTATTAATTATTCGGTATTTGCGGGACTGTTTTTACTATATTAAACAAATTCTTTCTATTTTATTTGGCAGTAATAAATAAAAGTCGTACATTTGCAACAAAAAGGAGATAGACCATGACATACTCACAGGCAGATATTACCGTTCCATACGCTGTGGCGAACTTTGCTGAGATTCGCCACAAGGGATATTATTATGTGGACAAGACCAACTATATTCCACTACTTGAGCGTTACAAAGCACCAGTTTTTCTCCGTCCTCGCAGATTCGGAAAGAGTCTGCTCGTTTCCATGTTGGCTCACTATTACGACCGCAACATGGCAACACAATTCGAGGATTTATTTGGTGGAACTTGGATTGGCGAACACCCAACAAACGAGCACAACCAATATCTCGTTGTAAGATATGACTTTTCCACTACTTCCGTTGCCAGCAAAAAGGAAGATATCGAGAAGAACTTCAACGCAGTGAATTGCAGTCCACTCCGTACATTGGTGGAACGCAACAGAGACCTTTTTGGAGATTTCAGGTTCAGAGAGGATGGCAATGCCTCCAACATGTTGGTTGAAGTATGCGAGTTTATCTCTTCCCATAATCTTCCACCTCTTTATATATTAATAGATGAATACGACAACTTTACCAACCAGCTACTAGTTGTCTATAAGGACTCGCTGTACCAGGACCTGACCACAGGGGAAAGTTTCCTACGAACATTCTTCAAGGTTATCAAGGCAGGCATTGGCGAAGGTACCATCCGCACCTGCTTCTGCACAGGAGTACTGCCTGTCACCATGGATGACTTAACCAGTGGCTATAACATCGCAGAGATGTTGACTCTGAAGCCGGAATTTACCAATCTATTGGGCTTTACCCATGAGGAAGCAGCCCAATATCTGAAGTATGTCATCAAGAAATATGGCCCTCAAGCCTCTTTCGAGGAATTATGGACTCTGATACTCAACAATTATGATGGTTACCACTTTTTACCAAATGCAGAACCGTTGTTCAACTCTACCATTCTAACTTACTTCCTCAAGAACTTTGCAGAACTGAAAGGCGGCATCCCTACGGAAATGGTAGATGAGAACCTGCGCACTGACACTAGTTGGATAAGAAGATTGACCATCACGCTTGACAATGCCAAAGAAATGCTCGACAGCCTGTTGATGGATGGAGAATTGTACTATTCACAAGCCGATTTACGCAGCAAGTTCAACAAGCAAAAGTTCTTCTCCCCAGAGTTCTACCCTATCAGCCTCTACTACTTGGGTATGACCACCCTGAAGGACAATTACAAAATGGCTTTGCCAAACTTGACGACCAAGAGCGTATGCAAAAGCATACGTAGCTTATATTGCAGGGAACAAGACTTGCAAGATTTTTAAAGTGAATAGCAATGAATGATTATAACAACCAATAAGAACGCACTGTTCTTTCGCAAAGTCTAATATATCCAAAGTAAATCGGCAAAAAGGTGGATTTTCATCAGAAAATCCACCTTTTACACTATAATTCGCTTTTTGTCCACCTCTTCTTTGTGTTTTTTGTGTACTTTTGCAACTGTGTATTAATAGCGGCATGAATTCAGGCTTAGCTTGGTTTCATGCCAACCAACAAGTAAACAAACCTAAGAATAAGAAATGAATAAGAAAAGACAGATTTTACTTTCAGCAGTGTTGGCCTCTGCTTTGGCAGCCAACGCACAGGTTATCATCAATGTAGATGCCTCTAACCCAGGTATCAAGGTATCTCCTAACCTCTATGGTATCTTCTTCGAGGATATCAACCATGCTGCAGATGGCGGTCTCTATGCCGAACTCATCAGCAACCGTTCTTTCGAAGACGATGACAAGAATATTCCAACCTGGAAGACTGCGGCTCAGGAAGGTGCAAAGATCAATGCACAACTCATCAATAAGGGTTTGCTCAACAATGCACAGGGCAAGGCACTCCAGCTTACCATCGCTGCCAAGCCTGCAGCTACAGCCTCTCTCATCAATGAGGGTTTCTGGGGAATCAACGCCGTGCAGGGCAGAACCTACAAACTCTCTTTCTGGGCGAAAGGTAGCTACAAGGGCGGATTGAAGGCTCGCCTCACCAACGCCAAGGGCGATAAGGTTTACGCAGAAACCGCACTCAATGCCAAGGTTGGCAAGAAGTGGACCAAATATACGGCTGAGTTGACTGCCAACGGAAACGACGCCAAGGCTCAGTTCCAACTCGTAGCCGACGGAAAGGGTACCATCGTTCTCGATGTAGTAAGCCTCTTCCCTCCTACTTTCAAGAATCGCGAGAATGGCTTGCGCCCAGACCTGGCTCAGCTTCTCTATAACATCCATCCTAAGTTCGTCCGCTTCCCTGGCGGTTGCTACGTAGAGGGACAGGAATCTCCTGAGAATGCTTTCCACTGGGAGAAGACTATCGGTCCTATCGAGGAACGTCCGGGCCATAAGAACGTAAACTGGCGCTACCGTACCAGCGATGGTATGGGATTCGATGAGTATCTGCAGCTTGCCGAGGATCTGAACGCCAAGCCTCTCTATGTTGTAAACGTAGGTTTGTGGCACGGCGGTATGACTCCTGTAGACAGCATCCAGCCTTGGATTGATGAGTGCATGAATGCCCTGGAGTATGCCAACGGTCCTGTTACCTCGAAATATGGTGCGCTCCGTGCCAAAAATGGTCATCCGGAACCATACAATATCGAGTATCTGGAGATTGGTAATGAGAACAACCAGCCGGATCCTGCGGCTCAGAGCGACCATTACTACGAGCGCTTCAAGAAGTTCAAGGATGCTGTATTGGCGAAATATCCTAAGATGCACCTCATCGGTAACGTGGTGGCTTGGGGCGATGACAACCCTAAGTGGGAAAGCAACGAAAGCGTAGAACTCCTCGACGAGCACTACTACAGAAACCCAGCCTGGTTTGCCGAGAACTTCAACAAGTATGATAACTACGACCGCAAGGGCAGCGAGATTTATGTAGGTGAATATGCCGTAACCCAGGGCTTCGGCAATATGGGTTCACTCGATGCAGCACTCGGTGAGGCTGTCTATATGATGGGCATCGAGAACAATTCGGATATCGTGACCATGGCATCCTATGCTCCTATCTTCGCCAACCTCAACAACCGTATGTGGGCACCGGATATGATTCAGTATACATCAGACAAGGTATTCGGAACTCCATCTTACTACGTTCAGAACGTGATGGCCAACAACATCGGTACCCGTGTACTGAAGGTGAACCAGGAGAATCCATACAAATATGAGCAGACTCAGGTGAAGCCAGCTATCTGCCGTGTAGGTATGGGAACATGGGGCACTCAGGTTTCTTTCGAGGACAAGGGCTACAGCGATGAGAACGGAAAGGCGCTGCCGATGACAATGCAGGAGTTGCCTACCGATATCCGTGGACAGTGGAAGACAGAGGGCAACCTCATCAAGCAGACCAGCAACGAAGAGAGCTGCATCCGTCTGAACCCAGGCGAGATTACCAGCAACGGCTATATATATAAGGTACGCGCGAAGAAGGATGCCGGAAACGAAGGTTTCCTCATCATCTTTAACTACGTGGATAAGAACAACTACTGCTGGTTGAACCTCGGTGGCTGGAACAACACCCAGCACGGAGTGGAGGCTATCGTGAATGGTGCCAAGAGTCAGATAGCTACTACCCCAGGCAGCATCGAGACCGGCAAGTGGTATGACATCGAGCTGAAAGTAGTAGGCGACAGCATCTTCGCCAAGTTGGATGGCAAGGAAGTATTCTCAACCAAGTTGAAGGCAAACACCCTTCCTGGCATCTTCTCTACAGCCACACTTGATGAGCAGACAGGTGAGGTAATCCTGAAGATTGCCAACACCAGCACCGAGCACACCACAGCGAAGATTAATCTTCAGGGCAAGGAAATCAAGAATGGCAAGCTCATCCGCCTTTCTGCCAAGAACGGTCTGGAGGAGAACACCATCGACAACCCTACCAACATCTATCCTGTAGAAAACTACGTAACTACAGAGAAGAATAGTGCTACGGTAGAGATTCCAGCCAGCTCGCTGAATATCATCCGTTTGAAATAACAGACTACATCCAGGGCAGGATGCCCTGGAATCCATATACAGGTAATAACATTTTGAATAGTTGATAAGAAAGTTAGTTAGAAAAGAGAAGGCGGTAACCTGCGTGATGCAGTTTGCCGCCTCGTTTTTTATGATTGTCTATCACCTTAAAACTTATTTTACTGTCAACTTATAAGTTTTGCGCACAAAATTTTGGTAATTGAAAATAAAAGTTGTATTTTTGCACGATATTAAACAAAAACAACAGATGAAAAGAAAGCAATTCGTCATATCAACAATTATCATATTACTTCTTGCTCTTTTTGCAGGATGTAAACAGAGTTTTTCTCCTGCACTCAAGAAAGCAGACCAAGTGCTTTCAGCAGATACAGAGAAAGGAAGCAAAATGCTTGACAGTATCTGCCAGGCAGAGCCGAACATGTCCACTGCCAATCAAAGGTATTACCAGCTTTTGAAATTAAAGGCTAGCGACAAGGACTATCAACCCATCACGAATCAGAAACTCCTCATCGACTCATTAGTTTCATATTTTGAGCATGCAGGTGAAGACAACCTGCTTGCCGAAGCATACTTCTATGCAGGAAGAGTATACTACGAAATTGGCGACAAACCCGAAGCACTCAAGTTTTATCAGAAAGCGAACGAGAAGGTTGCCAAGGACAACTATGCCCTGCAAGGTGACATCTATTGCCAAATGGCAAACGTGTATCGCTATACAGACTTAAATAAAGAAGCATTAGCGGCACTGCGCCTTGCCTATCAGGCAGACTCGCTCAGCGGAAATATCAGAAATATGCTTTATGACATAAGAGATATGGGAGAAGTATATTTAGGACAAAATAATATTTTAAAAGCACAGAAAAATTTCTCATTAGGAGTAGAAAAGGCAAAAAAAAATAAAGACACCTTACTTCTTCTACTTTTCCATCATGGTCTTGCAGTGGCTTACAATAGAAAAGATGAGACAACTAAAGCATTGTCTCACATAAACTATTGCATCAACAATATTAATATACTTAATGACAAAAACGGAGTTTATGTTACTGCTCTTGACATATATACAAAAAATAACAACAAGAAACTTGCAAATATATATCGAAACGCTATTTTAGATTTCGGTAATATCACATCCAAACGCTACGCTTTAGAGAATTTACTAAAAGAAATAACATCCAAAGATGCTATTACCAATAAGTACTTCAAGAAATTTACACTCTACGATGACTCTGTTCAAAAACTCAAAAACTGCGAAGCTACTAAAAAAGCAGAGCAATTGTACCAATACAATCTAAAAGAAAGAGAAAATACGAAACTCAAAGCAAAGAATCATTTCAAAAATATTTCAATTATAATAGCATTTTTTTTCTTGCTTATCATATTCTTTAGCTTTCAAATGAAAATTAAGAATATGAAGCAAGAGCAAGAATTGCTTAAACTTAAAATTGATAAATTGAAACAATTAGAAAAACTTGCAGAATTAAAAACACAAGCTAAACTCAACTCAGAGCAAAACTCTATAGGCACTTCCAAAATACAAAATACAATTAACAAAGAAATAAAGGAAGGTACTTATAAACTATCAGAGGAAGGTTGGAGGAATCTCAAAATATTAATAAACTCTACGTATCCGGAATTTGATAAAAATCTAGAGGCATTCCTCTGTACAAATCCTGTAGAATACAAAATCTGTTTAATGATAAAATTAGGTGTTACCCCTTCAAATATTGCAAAATTTGTTAATGTAACAAAAGAAGCAATAACAGCATCTAGAAGAAGAATGTATATAAAGGTTTTTAAGAAAAAAGGAACACCTTCAGATTGGGATAAAGTAATCCTCTCCTTATAGTCACCTGTAAATCAAGCATATCCATTAGTATACACGTTTGTGTACATCAATGGATATGCTATTGTACACTCTCTGTACACTCTTTTTTTTTGCACTTCATCTGTTTTTCTATATCTTTGCAACCGAATAAAAAATTTATTAGATTATGAAACATTTATTATTTACCGCATTGCTAATTGTTGCAACAACAAAAGCTTATGCAGAAAGGGAGTTTATTCCTTTACAAGTACACTCGTCAGACCCGACTGATAGTTATGGTCAAATTCGTCATGCTCCACCTAGAGTTAGCACACCTATTGTAGAGATTGTCGAGAACGTTATTTACATTCGTTCTCGACAAACGGGTGAAGACTTAACTATTACCTTAGAAGATATTGACGGAAATAACATATATAATGTATGTACTACCACAAATGACAATTTGTCTATTTGGATATCACAAGATATACTAAATAAAGCTCACATCATCACAATAAACATAGATGGAAAAGAGTATTTTGGAGAGATTTAATAATATTATTAATAATAAAATAACAATTATGAGAAAGATTTTATGCATTTTAGTAGTCTTTGTGGCTTTCGTGTTCAGTTCATGCTCTAATGACATGACTAGTGTTGCAACCTCTACAACAGCTAACAATTCTTTTACACAGCTTTGTACTTCTATTGACAGTTTAAACAACACCTACAATGTAGGACCTCAAACTAGAAGTCTCAATAAATGGGGTGGTAAAGTATTCTCTGCTGTAGTTGATGGCATAACAGGATATATTACCGGACCTGCTGGTCCTATTGTAGGCACTTTATGCTCATGGGCCTTTGATGCCCATTGGGAAAGCTGTTCAAAAGCTATGGCAACAAGAAGTAGCATGAAGATACCCTTAAAAGATTCGCTACTTCTTACAACAGAATCACCTACATATGTAAATGCAAATAATACTACACTTAAAACAGATTCCATCGGATATTATCACAACAAGATTTTAGATAAAATCAGCATGTCAAGCTCCCAATATATAAGGGAAGATAATGAAATTGATTATGATAATTTATTCAAGGACTGTATCAATTATGCTAAGAATTATGGCATAAACACTTCTGAAGCAACACAAAATTATGCAAAATATTTAGCTCTATCAAAAGACATAATTAATGCATTTTCAAAATGTGTACAAGAGAAGAACGATATAGAAAGTGCCTATGATGAGGTTAACAAATCATACATAAAACGATTCGAAAATAACAACAGAATAAAAGATGCTGAAATAATCCAAAAGAAGATAGTTACAAAATTATCAATAGTTCGTTAATAATTCAATAATGTGCTAAGCAGCTATACGCTGTAAGCACGAGAGATCTTTGAAAATCTTGCTAATTAAAGTTCGGTTCGGGGTGTACCCACTTGCTTTAAAAATTCGTTTCACCAGATAAATGTTGGTCATCAGTGACTTGAATGAAGACATAGAATATTCCATTCCCATCTCCTTCATAGTTACCTTGGCAACATTTAGTGATGTGAACGAAGCATTGAAAGCAAAATCGAGTTTCCACTTATCGCGAGCCTGGCAGTCCATAAGACCAGTATAGCCTTTGGCGTCACGAAAGCAAAATTCGATCTGGAACCTGGTTCTATAATAAAGAAGTACCTCTTCACCCGAAAGTGAGGTGTCTGTAGAGAAGAATAGTTTCTTCTTGCCATTCGGCATCTGCCAGATGACAAGTCTAACTTTACACTTGAGTGCCTTGGAATAGGCAATCAAAGTATAAGCTGTTCCTTCTATATCTTTCATTTCCATCTTCTCCATTCGAGTGAGGTCAAGATTCTTCATATCAATCTTGCCATCCTTGGTCTTTGGGCGACCACGTTTTCCAGTACGTGGACCAGCATAGACATAAAAGAGACAAGCATTGTCACGAAAGCGGCTTATCAAAGAGAACCCTTCTTTCTTTATCCCATTAACAAATGTACTTGTAGAGAAGTAAGCATCTGCAACTATGAGGGTTGAGAGTTTGAGAAGTTCATTGCGGTAACGCTTAATGACGCCGATATAGAAATCTACCATAGTCTTGTTTCTAAGACTCAGTTCTTTATTACTTAGCGACTGGTGTGCTCTTAACATCATGCAGTCTTTGGCAACAATATCAATGAGTCCAATACCCATGATTTCGAGACCATGTTTAACAGACTGTGCACATCCCGACCAAAAACGACCGATATGTGGAGTCTTCTTGCCAGCTTTGCTGATGTAGCTGGGATCAATGGCAATAGCCCATCTTCCCTGTTTACCAAAGAAGCGCTTGGCAAGTGAGACATTAAGTTTGAGCCAGTCAATGCTTTTCGACTTTTTTAAGCCGAATGCGTTGCGATAGGTTTGCTCAACATGCGAGCCATACCTCCCCATTTGGGTGAAATTTATCTTTCTTGGTATTACCATGAACAAAATTATCACCTCGATGAGTATTTTCTCGAAACTTTTTGTTAACTTTGCAGCCGAATCTTCAACTGCATCTTTAAAGATATCCATATATTGGTCAAGTCCTGTATTCATATAATTTTGCGTTTGTCGTGATTTGCAAAGTTACTGAAAATCAGCGACTTGACCAACTTTTTATAGTTAAGTTTTCATAAACATTTCTTAATATAAGTTGTTGATTTACAGACGATTAAATATTAATTTAACGCAGTATTGAAATTATCAACTCTAGACAAAAAAGAGGATATTAAAAAATACGCAGATCAAGTATTCCAACTCTATGATGAAGCAAATATTGAGCCTCAACAAAAACAAGATTTCAAAACGATTACAAATGTAACAGTTAATAGTAAATTATATTGGGACAATGCAAAACTACAAGAATTTGAGTAAATGCTTAATGGGCATTCTTGGCTTGACCATAGCATTTTTTATTGGAAACTTGATTATCGATGCCATATTCAATGATAGTATTGAATGGAAGACATCGTTATTCAAAGCTATTATAGCTGTATGTATTATTTATATCCTCAAATACTTTGAAAAAGTGTTTCAAAGGAAATAAGAACGTGCAAAATATCATAAAAGATACGGAGAATGGCTACACCCGTAGCCATTTTTCGTACTTTTGCTTACGTTTTCGTTCTTTAGACCATTACAACAAATGGGCTATCGGGTCATATATTAACATTACAAGATAGATTATTATGAAGAAAAGTTTAATTCTAATCATGGGTGCCGCAACTTTGGCGATGCCTATGCACGCCCAAGAGGAAAGTAATGCCTCACATTACTCCATCTTAGACCATCTGACATTTGATCTCGATGCTAGCGTGGGAATGGAGAACAAAGGTATGACACCTACTACTTTGAACTTCGCCCTTGGCTACAAACTTACCCCACGCTTCTACGCCTTCGCCAAAACAGAAGGTAGCATCAACCTCTACAAGAAAGATGATGTGAAGACTTATTTCAAAAGTCAAGCTTTAGGTGGTGGACTGGGCTTCAAACTCTTCAACCCTAAGACTACCGCACAAGGGGTAGATCTTCGTCTCTCCGTAACCAATACTATCGGAAATGCCGACTGGAAATACACCTCCTATAATGCTGATCTCATCCTCTATCCGAACTGCAAGAAGAGTAGAAGTGTTCCCTATATCGGACTAGGTTTCAGACACATTAATTCTCACACCTCAGGATTATCCAATTGGAATGGCATCACTGGAACCATCGGTTTCAGATTCTAGAGATTACATCTTCAATATGATGATAAGAGCCAACAATATAGTGCAAGATATTTATCAATATGCCAAGAAAATTGATACAAATAAATCATTTCTATCTGGAAGTGGTTAACAAAATAAGCCAATATAAAGGAGGGTGTGTCATAAGTCTGTGACGCACCCCTTTTTATTTTTTGCCTTTTCACAGATACGAAATCTTTAAAAAACATTTTTATTTACAACAAAGCCCAAACTTTCACAAGCTCGGGCTTTGCCTTTCCGCAAAAGATTTGTATTTTTGCAGAAAACTTCTTAAAGTATGGCAAAGATACAAATAAAATCTGAAACTCGGCACGAATTGAGCTTTTTTCCTAACTCTTTCGATGATTATGTGCCAAAAGACAGCAAAGTTCGTATGGTGGATCGTATTGTTCGCAGTATGGACATCAACCCTCTCATGGATACCTATGATGGGATTGGTGCTCCTCCTTACAGTCCGAAGATGCTTCTAAGTTTAGTTGTTTTTGCCTATATCAATGGCGTTTATTCCTGTCGTGGCATAGCGGACGCACTTAAATACGATGTTCGCTATATGTGGATTTGTGGAGGTAAGCAACTATCTTTCGCAACAATCAACCGCTTTAGATCCAATCATATGATTAAATGCATCGACTTTTATTTTGATGCAGTCGTCTCCATATTGGTTGAAAAGGGCGTGATTAGTCTGGAGGAACAATATGTTGATGGTACTAAGATAGAGTCGAAAGCAAACAAGTACACGTTTGTATGGAAGAAGACTGTGGAAAAGAACAGGGCTAAGCTCTTGGAAAAGACCTCTGCTGCATTGGCTCAGATAAAAGAACAAATTCGCCTGAATGGCGGGAGTGCCATTAAGGAAGAAGACAGCGAGCCAGCCACTTCCGCCAAGGATGTAGAGAGAAGTGCACGTTTGTGTGAGAGGCAAGTGAAGAACCTTCCTAAGGCAAAGCTTACAGGAAGAGAGAAGCAAAAGCTAAATACTCAGATAGATCACTTGTTCAAAGCCTCGGACAAACTGGGCGAGTATGAAAAATCACTGGATATACTGGGCGAGAGAAACAGTTACTCCAAGACTGATCCCGATGCGACCTTCATGCGCCTCAAGGAAGATGCCATGAACAATGGGCAGACAAAGCCTGCCTATAACCTTCAAATTGCGACAGAGAATCAATATTGGACGAATTTCGCCCTTTATCCCAATCCAACAGACACCCTGACCTTCAAGCCTTTTTTGGATAAGTACAAGAAAAGATATGGAAAGCAATCCAAGAGCGTCACCGCAGACTCAGGATATGGCTCGGAGGAGAACTACGAGTACCTAGAGATGGAAGAGATGATGGGTTATGTAAAGTACAACTGGTTTCACAAGGAACAGCATAAGCCTTTCAAGGAGGATGCCTTCAACCAAGCGAACTTCTACTACAACAGGGATGATGACTATTATGTCTGCCCCATGGGACAACACATGGAACCTTGTGGACAACGGCAAACGAAAAGTGACTCCGGCTATGTGTCTGTCATTACATTATATAGAGCACAACGATGTGATGGATGTCCGCTTGGAAGTCTCTGCAAGAAATCCAAAGGCAACAGAACCATATATGTCAACCATAAACTGAATGCATATAAAAAGGAAGCCTTCCTGCTACTAACGTCTCAAGAGGGCTTGAAACACAGAAGCCAGCGACCGATAGAGCCGGAAGCTGTATTTGGGCAGATGAAGGCAGATATGCATTATAAGCGATTCAGGCATTTTGGAATGGACAAGGTTTACATGGATCTAGGATTGTTCGGAATGGGATTCAATTTGAAGAAATATTTGGGTATAAAACGATAAAACTCAATTTTGTTTTTTTTATCGTCAGGGATAACTATGCCCTTTTGTGAGCTTTGGGGCTGTTTTGTTATCGATAAAACAAGAAAAGTAAAGTTTCTATACAATATAATAAGATTCCCTTTGTGAAGAAAGACTACGATTCAACTAGAAGATACAGAAACACACAAAAAAAGGGTGCGTCACAGACTTATGACACACCCTCCTCGTTTTTCATCTATTGGCAAAAAAATAATAAAAGCCTATATTGGCTCAAATCTGAATATAGGGTTCTTTATCATTTCGGGTTGAAGATACATTAACATATAGATAGGATTATTGAGGAAATTGAACTCCACTACATCCGCAAAGCATTCCTACATGGCAGTTTCTACGTTATTCCGTTTATGCTGTTCCTCCAAAGGAAGGCTTTCTATCTGCTTCCTTAGCTGATAGGCTTTAATGTCTTTGTCTTCAAAGTAACGCCAACCGGTTTTGTTGTTCCATGGGATTCTCCATCGCTTTCTGGAGCCATGCTTTGTGACGGCTTTGACGGCCTCATAGGTGTTGCCAGCAGCAATCTCCCTGACGGTAAGACCATCCTCGTCATGTGGTATCAGTTCCCATCTGCTGCCACCTTGCATCTTATCTGTCTTGAGCTGCATGGCATTGTGATTCTTCGCAAACTGTTGGTCACATAGCCTTGCACCTTCTGGTCGTTCCTGCTACGATAGGTTGCATCAGGATCGTTAGGATTCTGAAGACTGTCTGCCTTTACCTCCTTCTTGCCTCGAAGTACAGCCTTTCCGTCCATTACGACATACTGTTCATCAAACAGACGCTGAAGAAGATCATGTGCAGGAGAATTAGCAGGAAAAGCTGCCAGTATCTCCATGATGAACCATGCGTTGAGGGCAGAATACTTCTTTGAAACACGACTTCCTAACTGCATTGAGGGAGTCGTGAATATATCTAACTAAGGATTCGGATCTGTCTTCTTAAACATTGTCATTCTTTTAGTTGATGGTGTAAAGATACGAACGGGTGTGGTTTGTGTTGCTGCTGAGACGGACTGAGAGCCTGGTTCTCTGCAGTTTGATTCATTTGGTTCTTGTTGTATTGTTCCATTGATTAATTCTCTCTTACTATAATTATTTATTTCGGATGCAAAAGTACAAAAGAAAGAGTTCGTTTACCTAATGCTTTTACCATGTTTTTTGATGACACACTATCTTAAAATCTATGAACAGCCAGTAATACCATTGTTATTTAATGTTCACAAGCTAGAAACCTCATAGAAATAAAACCACTATAATTTTGCACCCATAATTTTAAACAGTATTATAATGAGGACTTATGTAACTTTATTGTTGTCTGTGGCATTATCATTGCCTATGACAGCCTGCTCGGAAAAGAGCACTGGTGCTGATATAGAAGGTGTCGGCACACACAAGAAAGAACAGGTAAATATTATTGGTCAGGTAACCTGCGAAGGTAAAGGTATCGCAAATGCAGTGGTTTCTGACGGTGTGGAAGTTGTAAAAACCAACGATAATGGAGAATACAGTCTCCTTTCTAAAAAGAAATACGGCTATGTCTTCATTTCAATCCCTTCTGGATATGAAACAACCGTCATTGGAAACCAACCACAGTTTTTCAAGCGTCTGTCAACTAAAGATACCAACATAACCGAGAAGGTGGATTTCGAACTCAACAAAGAGAATAATGAGAAGCATGCTGTACTTGCTATGGCGGATTTTCATCTGGCAAAACGAAATAATGATATCAATCAGTTTGAAAGCGTAGCAGCAGACATCAACCAGACTGCACAGGAATTGCGCTCGCAGGGATATAAAGTATATGGCATCAGCTTGGGTGATGAAAGCTGGGACGGATTCTGGTATTCCAACAATTATGGTATCAAGGAAACTTTCCTGGAATTGCAGAAAATAGAGATTCCTTTCTTCCATTGTATGGGAAACCACGATAACGATCCTTACTTCCCTGACGACAGAAAGGCTGAAGATGAATGGATTAAGATCTGCGGACCGGTATATTATTCTTTCAATGCCGGTAATGTACATTATATTATTATAGATGACATACAATATCTTAATGCTGGTGCATCGCAGGGAACCATCGGACAGCGCAATTATAATGAAACTGTCATTCCTGAGGAACTCGCATGGCTGAAGAAAGACCTTGCTTCCATCCAGGATAAGAACACCCCTATCATGGTAGCTACCCATGCTCCTCTCTATGGTAATCCAAAACTGGTTGGTAATCAGGAAATTGATGATGATAACCTGCAAAACACTGGTGAGATAGAAGCCCTGTTTGCAGATTTCTCCAATGTCCACTTCCTTTCCGGACATACACATGTCAACTATAATGTTCAAAAGCGAAACAATATCCGTGAACACAATACTGCTGCTATCTGTGCTACATGGTGGTGGACGGGTAAACTGTCTGGCAACAATACTTGTACCGACGGAACTCCAGGTGGTTATGGCGTATATCTGTGGAACGGCAATCAGGCAGAATGGTATTATAAAAGCAGCGGTTTTGATAAAAAATACCAGTTCAGAGCCTACGATCTCAACACTACTTACATTGCTCCAGAAGTATATGCTCCTAAATATCAAGAAGATATGAAGATATATGCACAGGGATATGATGTAAAGAAAAGCAATAATGAAATCCTGCTGAATATTTGGAATTATCAGCCTGACTGGAAGATAGAAGTAACCGAAGAAGGAACACCGCTTGAGGTAACCCGCATGGAAGGTTATGACCCGCTTCACATTATTTCTTACGATGCCAAACGCATCAATGCTGGAGGTAAAGCAAAGGTTACCTTCCCATCCACCCCTACTGCCCACCTTTTTAAAGCAAAGGCTTCGAAAACTAACAGTACAATAAATATCAAGGTAACTGACAACTTTGGTCATGTCTATACGGAAGAAATGAAAAGACCAAAAGCATTCAACGTAAATATCAGATAATGTAGCAC
This sequence comes from Segatella copri, assembly GCF_949820605.1. Taxonomy (NCBI): domain Bacteria; kingdom Pseudomonadati; phylum Bacteroidota; class Bacteroidia; order Bacteroidales; family Prevotellaceae; genus Segatella; species Segatella copri. The sequence goes on along the minus strand of NZ_CATKVU010000007.1, from coordinate 258,507 downwards.
ATAAATTCAAGAAGATATGAGACATTTGAAAAAGAGTTTGGGTTGTCTTGCCCTTGTTTCCATGGGAGGTCTTACTCCCGCAATGGCACAGATGGCTCCACGTGACTCAATTGTAGGAGCAGAAGGGAACATCAAAAAAATAAAAGTAGCAAAAGATAATAAAGAGTCTTTCACTAACCAGAAGCTCCATGAAGTGGTGGTAACAGCTTTAGGTATCTCACGCAAGGAAAAGGCATTAGGTTACTCTGTGAAAACAATCAATAACGATGAACTGACCAGTACGGTTAGTGGAAACTGGCTGGATAACATGGCTGGTAAAGTAGCTGGTCTGTCTATGGTCGGTGCAGGTACCGGTCCGTTAGGAAGCATGCGAATCACGCTGAGAGGTGACAATTCGCTCAACTACGGCAACAATAGTGCGCTCATCGTCATTGATGGAATACCGATGGATTCCGGCTCACCAACTACTGGAAGTGGTGCCAACTATGCCAATGGTGATGCTCCGGTAGATTTCGGAAGCAGTCTTGGTGATCTCAACCCAGACGATATAGAATCAGTTACCGTTCTGAAAGGAGCTGCAGCTACTGCCCTGTATGGTTCGCTGGCAGGTAATGGAGCTATAGTCATCACAACCAAGAAAGGAAGTACCAAAAAGGGTATTGGGGTAACGCTCAATTCTTCTGTCACACTTGATTATGCCAGTTATTGGCCTGATTTTCAGAAAGAATATGGCGCCGGAAGTGACAATGGATTAAGTCCATTCTGCTTCTGGACACTGGATGCCAACGAAGCTCCCGATGGTATTGCTACATACCGCAATATTTCCCGTTATGCTTTCGGAGAGAAATTTGATGCCAGCAAGATAAGATACCAGTATATGTCTAAAAACTGGGAAACTGGTACCTATGAAAAACTGCCATGGGTATATGCGGACGACTGGTATACCGGATTCTTCCAAACAGGTGTGACCTGGAAAAACACCATTAGTATAGCTGGAGGTAATGGTAGAGGTACATCGGCAAGAGCATCCATCAATGACACCCGAAACACCTGGATTACACCAAACACAGGTTATCGTCAGAACTCAGTTTCGCTGGCTTTCGAGACTCCCATCAACAAGAGTATCAAGCTGACAGCCAATGTCAACTATAACCATAAGTCCAGCGACAATCTGCCTATCAGTGGATATAGCGCACAGAGTCCGATGTATGCCTTAGTATGGGGATACAACAATAATCCTATCAAGGCATGGAAAGATGAATATTTCCAGGGCAGGTACAATGCAGAGAACTACAACAATACCGATGGCACCCATGGTAATAGTCTAGTTTATCCTGCTAACGACTCGTACAACCCTTACCGTACAGCATACGAAGAGATCAATACGCTCGATCGTAATCGCATTTACGGAAATGCACAACTAAATATCAAAATTCTCAATGGACTGACACTCAACCTGCGTTCTGCTATCGACATAACTAACGACTGGCGTACCCAGAGAAAACCTTGGTACACTCCCAACTATCAGGCAGGATTCTATCGCGAACAGAGCACCCGTTCCTATATTCTGAACCATGACTTCCTGCTTCAGTATAGGAGAAACTGGTTTGAAGACCGTTTCGGACTGACTGTAGCCTTTGGTGGAAATAGTCTCGAGCGCAAGTACCGACGCACAGACATCACTCTCAATAAACTTCAGATGGATGGCGTATACAACATTACCAACCTGCCATCTGGAGAGATTCCGGATATCTACGCCAATAAAACGAAGAAGATTGTAAACAGCTTTTATGGTTATGCAGAAATGAGTTGGGACGGCACATACTATCTGGATCTGACAGCACGCAACGACTGGTCGAGTACGCTCAGCAAGAGCAACCGCTCTTTCTTCTATCCTTCTGTATCTGCCAGTATTCTTCTCGATCGTGTACTCAAACTGCAGAACAGGGTGCATTGGATGAACATGCTGAAATATCGCCTTTCGTGGGCAAATGTGGGTAACGATACATCACCTTATTCCCTTGATCGGTATTATTCATCTACCTCATATCCAGGTAGCTATACCATGCAGGGTACCATTCCTGACGCTAATCTGAAACCAGAGAATGTAGCAAGTTGGGAAACAGGATTCGAAGGAAAGATGTTCAACGGACGCTTGGGATTCGACTTTACTGCCTACCACACAGCTTCAACAAACCAAATTCTTACTGTTTCTGCCGATCAGATTACAGGTGCTACAGGATACAAAATCAATGCGGGTAAAATAACGAACCAGGGTATTGAACTGTCTCTCTCCGGAACACCGGTAAAGACCAGAAACTTTTCATGGAACATAGACATGAATTGGTCTAAAAACTGGAACAAACTGGTTTCACTGCAAGACGACTGGGATCCGCAAACCCCATTGCAGACCAGTATGGGAACAACAATCGGAAGCCGCGTATATGTATATTCATACGTAGGACAGCAGATGAACTATATCTACGGAAGAGGCTATCAGAGAGCTCCGGAGGGTTCCTACTATACGGATGAAAACGGCAACCAGATTGACTGTTCCGGTATGAAACTGATTGATAAGAATGGTTACCCTATGCTGGATACTAGCCCTACCCGTCGTATCGGTAAGGTTGATCCTGACTGGAAAGCCGGAATGACTCAAACCTTCAGATATAAGAATCTCACCTTGGCCATGGTATTTTCTGCCCAATATGGAGGCCATTGCTTCTCGGTTACCAACTTTGCTCTCTCCTATCAGGGAAAGTTAAAGAACTCACTTGAAGGCAGATACGATGGCCTTGTTGTAGATGGAGTGTACAAGGATGCGGATGGCAATTATCACAAGAATACTACCATCGTGGACAATATACAGACCTATTACAACTCTTATGTCTGGAACCGAAACAACACCGAGGAAAATACGTTTAACACATCATTCCTCAAACTGAAAATGGTACGACTCGACTGGCAGTTGCCTAAGACATGGCTCAGTAAGAAAAACTGTCCTGTGAAGTCTGCCCAAATTGGAGCCTATGCTACCAACCTGTTCTGTCTGACCAGTTTTCCACAATACGACCCAGAGGTGGGAATGGTAAATGGCGGCGATGTTCATTCCGGTATCGAAACTATGTCGTATCCTATGACCCGTTCATACGGCGTTAACGTAAAATTATCATTCTAACACAATAAGTTGATTATGAAGAAAATGAATATATATTTCTGCGGTTTAGCAGCATGCATGCTTGCTATGGCAAGCTGTACAGATAATTTTGACGAGACCAATACGAATCCTAACAAGATAACGGTGTCAAGCGGCAAATTGGAAGCTTCCGCTATGTTTGAGCAAACTCTCTATGGAAGTGCAAACTTCTTTACATATTATTCCTGGTTTTGGTGTGATGAACTCATTCAGCACACAGCCCATACTGGCGGAACCACCCGTCAGGAACATCGCTACTTTATAGGAGATCAGGACTGGAAGGCTCTTTGGAATACCTATTCTAGATATGCCAGCAATGATGTCAACATGATCAATCTGGCTAAGGCACAAGGTTCTTCCTATCTCCAGGCGGTTGGACTTACCATGAAGGTTCTGTTCATGGCAAACCTTACCGATATCTATGGAGATATCCCTTACAAGGAGGCTTTCAAGGCGGAAGAAGGAATCAAACAACCTGTGTTTGACTCTCAGGAAAGTGTGTATCAGCAGATGTGTGCCGAACTGGAAGAGGCAAACCGTATCTATGCCTCACAACCCTACGTAAATGAGAAAAACAGAAAGTTAGACGGAATGTACAACTTCGATATGGCAAAATGGCGCAAATTCAACAATTCTCTGTATCTCAGACTGTTGTGCCGAATCAGTGGACGACAGGAAACTATAGTGGATGGTACTCACAATGTGGCGCAGAAGATGGCTGAAATAGTTAGCAGTCCAGAGACTTATCCTGTTTTCGAAGCTAATGAAGACAATGCCACTGTACGTTATACCGGCATCGCTCCGTATACAAGCGAATTTGATAATGCCAACTATACAGAATCTTCCTTTACAACAGGCAGTTATAAATTGACCGAACAAATGATCAAGATGATGGTCATCAAGGATGCAACCAATGCCAATGTTGACCTATATACAGATCCTCGCCTGCCAATTATCGGAAGAAAAAAAAGAGAATATTGGGCTGGTACTATAGCCGGAGCTGCCATGGGTGAAGAATCAAACAATGGCGACAAGAATGCAGCCTACCTGAACTATAAGGTTCTATGCCGTAACAACAGTGATGAATGGTTCATGGACTATGCCGAAGTGGAGTTTATCCTTGCCGAAGCCGCACTCAAAGGACTGATTCCTGGAGGAGAAGCTGTTGCCAAGGCTCACTATGAAAAAGCCATCACGGCATCGCTCCAGAAATGGTCTGACTTCGCATCACCAGTTGATCCTACATTAGCCATTACGGCAGAAGGAATCCAGACTTTCCTCAACTCCAGTCTGGCATCCTGGGATCAAGCCACCACACTTGAGGCAAAGTCAGAACTGATCGGTAATCAGAAGTATCTTGCTCTTTTCTGGACAGGTATGGAAGACTGGCATGAATATCGCCGTACAGAATATCCGAAACTCACAGTAGGAAGCGGTTGCGTGTACAACGATATGATTCTGCCTACTCGCTTTGCTTATCCAAGCACTACCATAGCTACCAACAGAGTACATGCCGACGAAGCCCTCCAGAGAATGGGCGGTGAAAATGATATGAAAACCCCAGTATGGTGGAGCAAGAAAGCGATAGAGAAATAAAGAATTAAAAGTAAAATACGAAAATCATGATGAAAAAAAATATCATATCCAGTTGCTTTACCTTTGCCATTTCCCTGGCAATGACACTACTTGCATCTTGCGCAAACGACAATGATGAAGCATGCTACTTCAAAATGGAAACCGAGCAAACGCAGGTAAACGTACCAGCAGCTGGTATTTCAAAGTCTAAACTGGCGAAAGTTGTCATCCGTTCAAACAAAGACTGGAATATTCAACTGGAAAATCCAGATGATGCACAATGGGTGCATCTCTTCGCCAACGAAGGTAGTGCCGATGGCATCTTCCGCTTTTGGGTGGATAAAAATACTGAGTTCACATCCCGTTCTGCACGATTGTTTTTTACTGTAGATGGTCAGAAACAGGATGTTCCTTACACCATAGAGCAGGCTGCTGATGTTCCTACCATCGCAATTGCCAATGCTGAGAATGGATATAAGGTCCTGGCTACGGGTGGACAGATCAAGGTTCCTGTCAGTCATAACATAGAATGGACTACTCAGTTGAAAGATGAGTTGAATCAACAGCCAGACTGGATAAAAATAGATTCCTGCGGAACAGACAGCGTTTATCTTACTCTCGATAAAAATAACGATGATACCCGTTCTGTCACCCTGACCTGTAACGGTGTGGGAGAATATGCTTCCGTCATGAGTTCTACCATCATCACCCAGGCAGATGCCGGCATCTATCTCAACGAGCGCTTCGACTGGATGCAGGAAGGTAAAGAGGATTATTATTACAACTATCCGGAACAAGGTATCGACGTATGGACAGAAGAAGAATTATCACATGGCTGGACTACGCTAGGCATCTCAAACCCATGTCTGTATGGTGGACTCGGCTATCTGAAACTGGGAAAGACGAATGTGGCAGGTGATGCCCTGTCGCCAAAATTAAGCAATATAGTAGGAACTTCCGATGTGGAAGTTACATTCAAGAGTATCGGATATGTTTCCAAGGGTGGAGCCAAGGATGATGGTGTCATGAGAGTGATGATAGAGGGACCTGGAACGATAGAAGGTCAGGATCTCGTAGATATGACAGTTAATGAGAAATCATATCGTGCCGCAACATTCGATATCACGGTTTATCCGAATTCTTCAAAGAATGAGAACGGCGAAGACTACAATCCTTGGATGCAACCTGGCGCCACATTTACCTTCCGCATTAAGGGAGCCACCAAGGATACTCAACTGCTGTTCGTGGGTGGTGTTGCATGGAATAGTAGTCTGAAAGGAAAAGGGAAAGGCAAAAATCGCCTCCTCTTGGATGATATAAAGGTAAAGGCTATATAGTTTTTCCAACCAGACAAGTATATATAAACGAAAGAGGGTGTGCCATGGAATATGACACATCCTCTTCTTGTCCGTTTTTCCAAGATTTAACACTCTCTATATGCAACTTTTCATCGTGTCATATAGACCATTCTCCAGCGTTATCATCAATTTGAAAATAATAAAAGCCTATATTGGCTCAAATCTGAATATCGGTTTCTTTATCATTTCGGGTTGAAGATACATTAACATATAGATAGGGTAATAGAGAATCTTGCCTACGACCTGCACATTGCCATTAGAGAAAACTATGGCACGAGGAATAGCGTATTCCTCATTGTTCATCACATTAAAGAGTGCATTATGACGTTTATAATCCTTGCCCGACTTGATTTCTATCGGCAAGACCTCACCTCTGTCTTCTATAACAAAGTCCAGCTCACCCTACTTCTTGTTATTGAAATAATAAAGATTATAACCATGGGCACGTAATTCTTGTGCAGCAAAATTCTCATAAATGGCTCCATTGTTAATTTCTGTCTTACCCGTAAGTAAGTCTATCGCTATATTGGCAGCATACTGGCTTGCCAACAATCCTACATCGCTCATGAACAACTTACATAGCGATAGCTACCCTCTTCTACCAGGAATTTGATGGCAGTAACCATCTCCGGACATTCCTGCACCTCATCAAAGAAAACCAGAGTTGTGCCTGGAATAAGTTTTTTCTCAGACAAGGCAGAAAGGAGCAGGAGGATTTTCTTAGCATCAGAAGGAGACTTAAAAGCCTCTCTATACTTAGGATTATTGAGGAAATTGAACTCCACTACATCCGCAAAGCATTCCTTTCCAACCTTCCGGATAGCGAAGGTTTTGCCAACCATGACGAGCACCAGAAACGAGAAGAGCTTTCTTCTCCATTTTGAAGAAATTGCGTAAATAGCTGTATATCTTTCTGTTAAGCATATCTATATCACTTTTTCTTACCATAATTTATAGGCTTTACGGAGCTTTTCCAACCCTTTTTGGGGTATTTTCTGCCACTTTTCCAACTTCTAGCCGCTGCAAAGATACCATTTTTTTCCGAAACTCCTCTATTTAAACAAGAATATTATCTCTAAATATCACCAATCAAAATAATTTTGAAAAATCTGTCGTTTAATTAACCGAAAACATAATTGAAGAGCAGAAACAGCCAAAGCCTGCTGCCAGGATGTAACACATGGGCAGGAAGGTAGTCATACCAGCTATCAACTCCGTCTTGACCGTAGTAGTCTTTGGGTCGAAACCCAATAATGCTTTTAATTTGTTCATTTCTTATATTACGATTGTTTTTTCTCAATTTTTCAATATTATCTCTATATTCTCTTCCCCATTTCCACAACCCAGTCATATACCGGTCGTATCTTGATGTCAAGGCCTTTTTCTGTAACTTGGTTGTACTCATGGTCGGTGAGCAGCAGCAGGTCGGTGCATTGCGTCTTGCGATGAGCCAGAAGTAATCCTTCAATCTCCCGTTTGCGAGTCTTGGGTGAAGAAATGTCATACGATACCTGAATGGCTTGTTTCACCTGATTGTTTTTGCAAACCACGAAATCGCATTCTCCCGAGCGGTCGCTCAGGTAATAGATATCATACCCCTGCGGCTTATAAGTTCTAACCAGCTGCAGATAAACAATGGTTTCCAATCTCCATCCCAGATTCTCTCCCACCAGCGCATTATCTCGCTGATCCATCAAAGCCACATCTATCGGATACACCTTCTCCTGGGTTATCCTCATCTTGCTCTTGGCAGAATACTTCTGAAGCCCCAGCAGCAGATAAGCCTGCTTCATATAGCCGATATAATTCTTGATGGTATGTTCCGATTTTACCCCCAGTGTAGCCGACAGTTCCGAAGGAGACACGATGACCGGAGCCACATTGAGCAAATGATGAGCCAACTGCTCGAAGGTGGCCTGATAGGTTATCTTGAAACGCTGTTCGATATCTCTCTGCAGAATATTGCTTACCAGATTCTTCACATAATTCTGGTGTTCGCCGATAACGAGCAGCTCAGGAAATCCTCCCTGTTTCAGATAATGATCGAAGGCAGCTCTCCTGAACGCCTGTACCTTGGTAGTCATTCCTTCCGTATCCACCTCTTTCATCAGACAATACTCATAAAAGGAGAATGGAAACAAAGGTATCTCCTTGCAGCGCCCCGAGAGATGAGTAGCCAGGTCGCTGCTCAGAAGTTTGGCATTAGAACCTGTTACAATGACATGCATCCTCCTGCGAAGCATACGATTCACGAAAAGGTGCCAGCCCTCGATGTTCTGTATCTCGTCAAGAAACAGATAATTGAAATCACCATATATCTTATACAACACTTCCAGAACATCGTTCAAATCTTCTGCCTGGATGTTAGCCAACCGCTCATCGTCAAAATCTACATAAGCGTATTTCACACCTACTTTCTCCAATGCCTGGAAGCATAGAGTAGATTTGCCGCTACGGCGCACACCTATCACGACCTGAGCCTGCGTACTGCCCAAGTCTATCTGCGCCTCTTCTGGTCGATGACACAAAGTTTCGCCTCTACGTATCTCCAGTTCTTCCTGCTGATCAGAAAGAATCTGTTCTAAGTTTCTCTTATCCAGCATAATATCTCTTACTTTATCTGGATGCAAAGATAAGAAAAAATAATGAAGAATGCCTTATTTTACATGTTTTTAACTACACAGAACGCCTTATTTTACAAGTTTCAGGATTTCAGAATGCCTTATTTTACATGTTTTTAACTACACAGAACGCCTTATTTTACAAGTTTCGGGATATTCAAACAAACAAATCATCCAGTGTTACTGAAGCCCGGAATATATCGGAGTATTCATTACTCACCAGCTCAGAATTTCCCACATACGTAAGGAGGAATGTCTTGGCAGGGTTCTTTTCTTCCAAAGCCTGCAAACGGCTATTCAGCACCTGAGCATAGCCCTTGGTCACGGCATAAGGAGCCTTATAAAATTTCATCTCGCAAACATTCACTGCATCGTCAGCCCTGTCTATCAGCAAGTCTATCTGCATGCCATCAGTCTCCTCGCTTCCCTTCACTATGAGCGAAGATTCCAGCGAAGACACAGCACCTATATGAAGAGCATATTTTATCTGTGAAATATGCTTCAAACAAACCTCCTCGAAAGCAATGCCACGCCATGAGGCAACATCGCTTTCCTTCAAATGCTGTTGCCAGTAATCAGTTTGATTTACAGCCTTCTTCTCCTTAAAATGAAGCCAGAACCAGCAAAAGGAATCAATAAGCTTATAATACTCCTCTCGCTGACTGAAGCCGAAAGGAGTATATTTCACCACAAAATCACTGCCCATCAAGGCTTTCAGCATCTTGGTAAAATCACCATTCGGGTTCAAACCGGTATGCTCTGCTATCTCCTTACGGGTGAAACCAGCATGACGGGTACCCAAAAAGCGCACAATCTTCATGCTGTCTTCTGCATGATCAAACACAGAATTGAAGAGCCTGTCAAACTCATCCCCCAGCTTCGCCTGACGGTCAAAGAACAAGGCATCTATGTTCTGAGCCAGACTATAGGATGGATTAAAGAAATTCATATAGAAAGGAATTCCCCCCATAATCATATAAGCCTGCGTAATATTATAACGGGACATCTTGATGCCACGGCTCTGATAAAACTCCTCGCATTCTTTCAATGTAAACGGCGACAGTTTGATTTCGCCTGTCAAACGGCCATATAATCCTCCTTTATTATTGATTAGATTATCAAGCATCCAGGAGGTGGCAGAACCACAGACTACGAGCAACAGATTATGACGCATATTGCCCCAACCATTCCAGAAAGCCTCTAATGCCATAAGAAAACCGGAACGAGCCGTATCCATCCAGGGCAACTCATCGATAAATACCACCTGTCGGGAACCATTATCACAAGTTTCCAAAAAACGTTCCAGCAAAAAGAAAGCCTCCATCCACGACTTAGGCTGCGCGATATCCTCCATACCATGACGAAGAAGCGAGAAATAGAAATTCTGCAACTGGTCTCTCAAGGTTACCTTCCGGCGACGGTCGTAAGGCGACAATCCTGTATGATGAAACACCATATCATCATGAAACACCTCATCAATCAAGAATGTTTTACCGACACGGCGACGACCATACACAGCCACAAACTCAGCCCTACCACTTTCGTAGTAACGCTTCAGTTCTGCTATTTCTTTTTTTCTACCTATTATTTCACACATAATCATACCCAATTGGTTCGCTGCAAATATACGACTAATTTCGGAAATAGCGAAAGAAAATAGCGTTTATTTCGCTACGAAACCATTTTCTTATCGTTCGTAGCGGAATAAACGCAATTTTAACTTAGTTTTAACACTTTAATTCTATACTCATAGAAGAGCTTTATGGTAAGGATTAGAACTTTTTTTATTCTAGTGTCAACCACCCATCTTCCGTCCAGTTGATTTTCTTCTGAACCAGGATGCTGGCGCCATTCTTTGACACGCTGTAACCATGACAGAAGAAGTAATCACCATCGGGGAAGGAATAGGCAGAACAATGGCCCATCGCCTCATATTCTTTCTTATCGCCTTCCAGAATCAGCGTACCTCCGCCATTGCGCATGTCCTTGCCATCCTTATCCAGATAAGGACCAGCCACCTTCTTGCTCCTGCCTACGGCAACACGATAGTTGCTCTTGATACCACGGCAGCAGTAATCCCAGCTCACGAAGAGATAGTAATAACCACCATGTTTCATGATGAAAGGAGCTTCGATGGCATTGGTGCCGGCAAACTTAGAAGTAGGATTCGGTTCTGCTGATGCATCACCCACGGCATGACGACGGGCGATGGTCTGAGGCTTGGCACCCTTCTTGACATGCATCGTCTTCTTATCCAACTTGATCATCTGGATGCCATCCCAGAAAGAGCCCCAGGTAAGCCAAGGGGTTCCCTTCTCATCAACGATGAAATTAGGGTCGATGGCATTCCAGTTGTCTCTATCACCCTTGGAGGCAACGAGGCAGCCCTCATCCTTCCATCCATCCTTATCAGATAAGGAGGTATTGCTGAGCAAACCGATGGCAGATGTGTTCTTACCAAAGGTGGAACAGGAATAAGCCAGATACCATTTGTTCTTAAAACGGATGACATCCGGAGCCCAGATATGCGTGGTAAAACCAGGCACACTATCATGCGTCCATGCCGGAATCTCGCTGTTCTTGAGTACGCCCTGAGGAACGATGGTCCAATGCTTGCGGTCGGTGGAAGTCATCTGCGTGATGCCATGACCTGTGCAGTAGAGATAGTACTTGCCATTCTCATACGCCATTACGGGGTCGTGGACAAAAGGAGTATCTACCACAATCGGTTCCTGCGGAGCATTCTGTGCCATCATCTGGCAACCACCTTTTACAACAGGAGCAGCAATAATCATTGCTACTCCCAATAGTATTTTAGAAATCTTCATATAATTACACCTTATTATATATATAAGAGAATTACTTGTTCACAAATTTCTTTCCGTTCACAATCACTACACCCTTGTAGCTCTTGTCTACCTGCTGACCGGAGAGGTTGTACCACTTGCCATCATTCTTCTTCTGGATGATGATAGGGTTCGAGATGCCTGTAGAAAGGCTTGAGCCGTCGATGTAGGACTTCTCGTTTACGAAGAAGAGAGTTGCGTCTCCCTTAATTGTGTTAGAAGTCATACTAAAGGCATAATTATAAGTTTTCTTATTCTTTGTTATCGTAGCATTCACCTTGATGGTACCGCTTGCAACATACTCAACAACCATATCGACCAAAGAACCATTCATATCTTGCTTGAAATTAGTCCAATCGAAATTATTGTCCAAGGTAAACTGCACATTGGCTGTATTTTCCTTGGTGTTACCACCCAATTTTGTAAACCATGCATAATTGTCGTTACGAAGCACGAAATACTCTGCATAATTAGAAGCTCCACGAGATGCCGATGCAGCAACCAATACCCAATTGTCCCAATTATTAACCTCATCACTATAATTATAGAACTTGAACTCAGCCTTCTTGCCTGACTTCAAGACATAATCAGAAGAGAAGTTGCTCCACCAGCCTGAAGTTGTATTCTTCTGTGCAGAAACAGGATAGTAAACCGGAGTCGTTTCCTCTGCCTCAGCATCGATGTTCAGGGTATAATCCTTAGTATATTCATAACCGTCCTTGCTGATAGTCATGGTCATGGTTACCTTACCCTTGCCCTTCACTACGCCCTCATCGGTCAGAATAGAAGGATTGCTTGATTTCCATGAAATGGTAGCACCGAGATGCCCCTCTGTTGGGAGTTTTGGCTTTGAATTCAAAGTTGCACCATCTGCGAAAGGGACACTGGTCTTATCCAATGTATATTTGATAGCCGCCTTGGCATCAGCCTTGCTTCCCCAGATACTCAAGCCGCGAGTCTGCAAACTGGCGCCACCCGATGTAGCCAAACCGTCAGAAGAACTGAGGGCTGTAAAGCAGAGCGCCTTGATATTGGTATAATCAATGGTCTGCTCGGTAAGCACACCCTTGAACTTCACCTCTGCATTGGCTGTAGCAACACCCTTCAAGGTAAGATTGATGTAGCTTGTACCGCTCACCAGTTCCCATTTTCCGGTATACTCACCCGAGATAGAACCATCTGCATTGAGATGGATGGTAACAGGTTTCTCATAAGCCATTGCCGCCGTATTCTGACGATAAGGGTGAGCTATGATCTGATAATCGCCCTCTACCTCTGTTGCACCATAGAGCTGCTGGGTAGCAATATCATTATCAGTATAAGTTTCGCCGCTAAACTCGTAAGGAGCAGCAACCAGCCAGCCGTCCTGGTTTACGAAGAGCTGATGTACACGAACCTCATGTCCCTCGGTTCCGTTATTAAAACGAGTATGATAAACGATGAGTGCACGTCCCTTATGGTCTACGATGGCAGAGTTATGTCCCTGAGCCAGTTCAGCATTAGGCATGGTTTCCCACTGGTAGTTGCCGAAGAGTTTCACACCCTCATCGCGCTTGGCATCGCCACCGAAGTTGAGAATATACTTGCCATACATGGCATCAATGCCCGTTGAAGTAAGACAGTCCTTATAAGGTCCGTCAGGTTTCTCCGAACGGAAAACACGAATCTGATAGCCACCAGCAGCCGTCAAACCACCATAACTCATAAAGAGATAATAATACTTGCCCACCTTCTGGATATAGCTTGCCTCGCCGGAAACACCCCAGCCACCAGCTATCTTCTTGCCGAAATAGGGGTCGCTGGTAGCATTTGCATCTGCCGCTCCCGCTGTAGTTGTTACTCCCTTCACCTGGTATGGGTAGGTATAAGTATAGTCACGAAGACCATTCTCCTTGTCAAGTTTAATCATGAAGATGCCTGCAAACCATGAGCCATAGCTCATCCAGAGATTGTCATCGTCATCATAGAACACGCATGGGTCGATACAGTTGGGACCATAAGGACTCCATTCGTCCGTGTTGTATCGCTGAGGCAGGGATGTGCAACCTGTAGCAATCGCCAAGTCGGTATTCTTCCAGTCACCTGAGGCTGCGAAACCATTGTGGGCATATCTTCCCGAAAAGCCTGAGCATACCACTGGTCCCTGATAAATCCAGGGTCCCTCGAGGTCGTCGGATATAAAGCACACGATGGTAGAGCACCAGTTGTCGCCATTCAGACTCATATACATACACCATTTCTTCATGGTCTTGTTGTAGATGACGTCTGGTGCCCACTGCATGCCTTTCACATTATTGCCTTTCGCCTGCCAGGCATGGGCATCGAAGTTAGGAAAATCGACTTCCTCGCCCTTATAGTTCTTCACCTTCTTCACCATTTGGGTGGAATAAGCATCCTTGAAGTTCACTAGTTTACCATTCACGTCAGCAAAAAGACTGTTACTGGTTCCGGCATTCTCCTCACCCGTCTTAAAGGTGTTCCATATCTGATAGTTGCGCGTAGCATAAGTCTTGGCTCTGCCCAGATGCGTACCGTAGATATAATATTTAGGGTTGGTGGTAGAGCCCGTAACATCCATCACGATAGAAGGGTCATGCACCGCAATGCGCCCTGTTATCGTTTGGGTAGCGTATGCATTAGCCAGATCATTATCGCCGACAGCCGTCTGAGCCATAGCTCCGTTCATCGCCATCAGACTCATGACAGAAAGTAATAACTTCTTCATACGATTTCAAGTTTAAGATATGATTTTTTAAAACCAAGGAAGGTCTATGGTGTTTTCGCCATAGACCTCACCTAAAATATAATAATGTATATCGACAAAGATTACTTGCCGGTTGTTTCACCATCAGTAGTCTCGCCACCTTCAGTGTTATCTCCACCTTCAGTGGTGTCGTCCTTCTTTGGAGCATCTGAGAGTTCCCAACCTGCATTCTGTCCTAAGCTAGGAGTCTTCTTGTAAGACTCGTCTGGTACAGGTAAGAGATAGTTCTTTGGAGTAACGAACGCACGTGCAGGAATATCATTACGATAAGTATAAACCTGACTTTCATCAGGAGTAACCACGACATTGTAGAGATTGTAAACCTGCTTGTAGCGTGGCAAAGTCTTCTCAGAAGAAGGAGTCTGAGCATCAAACAACTTCCAACGACGTTCATCAAAGAAACGATGATCCTCAAAAGCAAGTTCTACACGGCGCTCATTACGGATACGCTCACGAAGCTGCTCTTTGGTCATGCCCTGATAAGCTGGCATACCTACACGCTTACGAACCTGATTGACATACTGGTAAGCAGCATCAGGACCCTTAGCCTCGTTTAAAGCCTCTGCTGCATTCAGGAGAATCTCTGCATAGCGGAAGATAGGGCAAGCTGTTACGTAATTAGTAGGATTCTTGTAACTCATATTATGAACGAACTTCTTGCTGTAGTAACCTGTTTTTGTACCACCATGAAGATCAGCATAATCCATACCGCCAACAGAAACATCAACGGCACGCTCTTCATCCTGACTTTTATCGCCCCAGATACTTCCATGATGGAAGATAGACTGTTCCAAACGTGGGTCACGGTTGGTATATGGATGCTGATCGTCATAACTTGGATCTTGGTCGATTGGTAAGCCATTGATTGTCTCGTAGGCATCCACCAGGTTCTGGGTTACATTAGTACGACCATGAGCATTGGCATTACCCTGGAAACCACAAGGAGCATTATTCAACTCCAATTGGTTAGTTGTCCACTCAGAACGGCTCAAGATATACTCGTTATTGAGGTGAGGAGTAGAAGTGAAACACTCATAGTAATTCTTACTAGGGTCACCAGTCTCTGTACCATCAGTAGTATACAAGCGGTAAGGATTAGCAGAGCTCTTATTGGCATTGATAAAAGCCAAAGCTGCATCAGCTGCCTCTTGCCACCAGGTTACATCATTTGTAATATTGTTGAGTGCAGAAGCACGATAGAGCAAAGCTCTCGACTTCAAGGCATAAACTGCAGCACCATTGATGCGTCCCCAGTTCTCGTTCTCATTACTATAACGGAAAGGGAGTGCACCACTCTGGATGATAGCATCACACTCATCAGCTACCCACTTCAGAGCCTCAGCGGCTGGAGTACGGGTAAGTGCGCCAGCCTCAGCCTGGGTCAACACATGGTCTTCGATAGGACAAGCACCGAAGTAGCTAATCAGATCGAAGTGAAGGATGGCACGGATAAAGCGTGCCTCAGCCTTGTAGCGGTCGTAGAGATGATTATCATCACCAGACTTTTCGGCATTACCAATTACGCTTTCACGAACCTTTGACAAGAAGTCGTTACATACACGGATACCAGCAAGGTCATTTTTCCAATAACGCTGGGCAAAATAATGGTTCTTTGAATTATATGTATCCAACTGAATACCTTTATAATAAAGACCATTCCAATAGCCAATGGCATTGTCGGTCATACAGTCGCGTGATGCACCCAAGGCATCATCCCATGTATAACCGGCGAAGGCATCAGGCAAATAGGTATAGGCATTTGCCAAGACACCACGGCTACGGTCGTAATTGCCATAGATGTTCTCATCAGTATAAGTCAAATCGACTTCCTTGTCGAGGATGTCGCTGCAGGAGGTCATACCTCCCACAGCCAGCATCGCCAACGATATATTTACTAATATCTTTTTCATATTCGTTTTTGATAAAATTGATTAGAAACCAATGTTAATACCAAATGTAAATGACTTTGTCTTTGGATACCACCAGCAGTAGCTCAATGGCTTCTCTGGGTCTACATCATCTGGCAGACTGCTGAAGGTGGCAATATTGTAAGCACTGAAGTAAATACGGCACTTAGTCATCCACAACTTAGAAATCAACTTAGCAGGCAAAGAGTATCCTACCTCAATATTACGGATAGACCAGAAGTTACCATTACGTACCCAGATATCGTTCTGATAAGAACCTGTATCACGGTCAGAATCTACTGCATCGAAACCACCCCAAACAGGACGTGGATAAGTAGCATTCACGTTACGAGGATCTGAAGGATCGTCGGTGTAGTAACCCCAAGCCTTGGTAACCTCGTGAGTACCCATGTTACTCCATCCGCTGTAGCCGATAGCTGGAGATAAGAATACTGAGCGGCGCAGATAAGCATTCACTATCATGCGTGCATCGAAGCCCTTATACTCGAAACCGAAGTTGAAGGTTGGAATCATCTCAGGAATAATGGTGTATGAATCTGGCACCATATCCTTTGAGTCGATCACGCGGTCACCATTGATATCCTTGAAGACTGCTGTACCCAACTGCTGCTTACCGTTAGAGAAGCTGTTGTATGGATACTTTTCTGGATGGTCAATGGCATCCTGCTGAGAGGTTGCAATCAGATTAGGATCTGAAGCCCACTGTTCGAACTTATAGATATTCCATCCACCTACGCGATTTGTACCTGTCTGCGCCTCCTGATAAATCTGAGCTACAGAGGTGTTGTCATAGATTCTATGACCAGCCTTGCGCTGCCACTCTACATCAGGTTCGGTCTCATCGATATCAGTAATTTTGTTGGTATTGAAAGTGAGCTGACCCTCGACAAAGTACTTGAAGTCTTTACCGATATTGCCACGATGACCGAGTACAAGTTCGTAACCGCGGCTCTCAACCTTACCATATGAATCCTGTGCCAATGGCACACCGAACACGTCTGATGAAACGTTAGAGCGATCTACCAGAATGTTTGAACGCCACTCCTTGAAGATATCGAAACTACCATAGAGTTTGCTGTTCCAGAGGTTCCAGTCAACACCGAGGTTTACCATCTTGGAGATTTCCCACTTACTGTTGGCATTACCGGTCTTGCTCTCAGCATAGCCATTCACAAAAGTTGCGTTATAACCGAAACCGTAACCAGTAGCTGAACCATAGATACTCTGATATGGGTAACGGCCTGCACCAGTGATTGACTGACCAGCCTCACCGTATGAAGCACGAAGCTTCAAGAGATTGATGAAACCAAGTTTCTTCATCCAGGATTCCTCAGAGAGTACCCATCCTGCTGATGCACCCCAGAAGGTTCCCCAGCGATCGTCTGGTGAGAAGTTGTCACATCCCATACGAGAGAGGTTGACTGAGGCGATATACTTGTTGGCATAGTCGTATGTTCCCTGGAAGTTGTATGCCAGATATCGGTTTGAAGATGCACTCCGCTGGGTTACGTAATCTGAACCTGCTTCCTCATTACGGTAGTAACGGGCAAAGGCACGGGCATCTACATTGTGCTTACCGAAACTGTTCTTATAACTTACACCACCAAACAGATTCAGGTTGTAGTAGTAACCACGCTGATTAGCTGATGGGTTGCTCAAAGCTTTCTTGGTTGTATATTTGGTATACTTGAACTGGCTGACATCTGTAATACCAGGAGTATCATAGTCGTAGTTCCATGAATCCATCTGAGCAGACTGTGTTGACTCGAAAGTCTCGTATGCATCGAAGCTGACTGTACCGAACAAACCTAAGCCCTTCAATACAGGACTCAAATCGTACTTGGCATTCAAGGTAGAATACAAGTTACGGCGACGGTTCTTCTCCAAACCGGAACCACCCAGGTAACGTACCGGGTTGTTGGCTGTAGATGAAGAATAGATACTTCCGTCAGGGTTATGGGTAGGAGCCATAGGGTTTGCCTCGATTACACCGAAGGTAACGAGGTTGAACACGCCCTCAGAAGGCTGAGAGATGTTATCAATACGTCCACCCAAGTCGAGAGATACGTTCAGATACTTGGATACATCGATATCGATATTAGAACGGAGATTCCAGCGGTTCAGTACGTGCTGAGTGCTGTAACCATCATTCATTTCAGTACCCTCGGTATTCCACATACCCTCCTGGCGCAGGTAAGAGAAGCTTACATAGTAGCGGGCACGCTGGTTACCACCACTGATCTGCAGATTGGTACGGTACTGTGGCGCAGCATCACGATACAACTGGTCTGCCCAAGATGTATTGAAGTACTGGTACTTGCGGATATCATCATCGGCGAACTGGCCACCATCGCATACAAACTTATAGTTGTCGAGCTGTTCCTGGGTGTACATCGGATCCATACCGCTCAGATAGCGTACCTGGTTGCGGGTCAATGCCATGTTGTAAGAGTTCTGAACCTCCATCTTGTTGGCGAGGGTCTGGAAACCGACTTCCTGAGTGAAATCAATCTTAGTCTTACCGGCATTACCGCGCTTGGTGGTTACCATAATTACACCATTGGCACCACGCATACCATAGATAGAAGAAGCGGCAGCATCCTTCAGTACGGTGATGCTCTCTATAGGATAAGCATCGAGGAAGGAGAGGTCACGCTCTACGTTGTCCACGATAACCAGTGGAGAACGGGCACTCTGGTTGGTGGTACGGATACCACGGATAAAGAGGAAGCTCTCCGACCATCCTGGCTCAGAAGACCATTCGTAGGTCTGCACACCATTCAGTGTTGAGGTGAAGGCATTCTGAAGAATGGTAACAGGATGCTTCTGCAATTCCTCGCCTGAAACAACCGAACGGGAATCAGTCAAGATTTTCTTTTTCTGCTCGCCGAAAGGAACAGGAGCGAGATGCTCATACTCGTCAGCATCATCTTCCATCTTGATGACGTATGTACCGTCAAAAGTTGTCACCTTCTCCTGCGCATTCTTGTAACCTACGCTACTTACGCAGATTTCATCGCTAGGAGTTACCTTCTTCAATGTAAAGTAACCTTCCTTGTCGGTCAGGGCAATGCGGCTTTCCTCTGCCACGTTGACAACAGCTCCAGGGATTGGTTCACCCTGGCTGTTGACGATTCGGCCTTTGAGCACCTGCTCCTGTGCCAAGACTGAGCTTGAAGCACAGAGAAGTGCACTCAGCATCAAGACTTTGCTTGATGAAGATACCTTATTATATATATTCTGAATATTATTCATACGATTCTATCATTAAAAGAGTTATTCTTTCCAACCATCGTTCTGGAAGTCCTGACCAATCTTCCAAACCTCAGCCTCTGGGATTGGATAGAGGTAGAACTTGTCTTGCCACTTGCGCTGCTGGGCTACCTTACGGGTAATAGTGCCATCTGCTGCCACGTTTACACCGTAGATATCACGGCCGAGCGCATCGCCTGCTACATTCCAGCGACGTACATCCCACCAGCGGTGCTCCTCGAAAGCGAGTTCGATGGTACGCTCCTTGTGGATGAAATTGCGCATAGCTGTCTGGGAATTCAAGTCTGCACGATCGGCAACATTGCCGATGATACCGCCACGATGACGAATCTGGTCGAGCAGGGTGCAAACCTGTGTCTTGTTGCCTGCATAGTCAGCCTCGTTCAATGCCTCAGCATAGTTCAGAAGCAGTTCGCTATAGGTAAAGATCTTCCAGAGGCGCTTGGCTGTACCGCTGTGGTTGCTGCTCAGGATGGTCTCAGGAATATACTTGCGTACATAGTAACCTGTTGGAGTAGCATTCTGGTTACCGATAGGATTATCGCGATGACCATAAACCACATCAATGACATTGGTCTTGGTGCTGGTAGCCTGACCCCACTCACAACCATTGTAAAGAATGGTAGCTGCGAGGCGTGGATCACGGTTTTTCCACATCTTCTGCTCTGTATAACCGCTCTCTTCGTTGATGACAGGCTTGCCGTTTACATAAACCGGAGCACCTGTTGCATCATACTGCTTGAAAGGAGCTGAACCATCTTCCATATCATACATATCGACGAGGTTCTGACTTGGGCAAAGACCACCCTGTCCACCTTCACCTACAGGAGTATCGGTAGAAATACCGCTCCAACCGATGGCTACATCGTTGCGGAAGAAGATAACCTCAGGGTTCTTGTCGGTATAAGTGTTGAGCAACCAGGCATTGTTGTAGGCTGCTACACCACCGTTGGTACGGTCTTCCAATCTATAATTCTCACCATAGTCAGCGATGAAGCCCGCAGCTGCGTCTGCTGCCTGCTGCCAGGTAACACCGCTCTGTGCTGAGTAGCGTGGACTTGCCATGTAGAGCATCATGCGAACATAGAGGGCACGTGCTGTAGGCTGGTTCACCTCTCCTGCATAGGTAGCATCGTTGGTCTCTGCGTAAGTCTTCAGACTGCTCTCGCATTCCTTTACCTCCTTGAAGAGATAATCCATGAAGGTCTTGAGGTCAGGGCGCTCTGTATAACCTGTCATCAGGTCACCGTTAGGATCGAGCTCGGTAGTTACCAATGGCACCGGACCGTAACGGAGGAACAGTTCCCAGTAGAAATAGGCACGGAGGAAACGGGCCTCTGCAATATAGTTTGCCTTACGTGAATTGTAAAGTTCTACGTCAATATCTGCAGGGCGAAGCTTGTTCTCGGTGTCCTGCTCCAATGTGTTGATGGTGATATTGCACTTGCGGATACCACGATAGCGGCTCTCCCAAGGAGAAGTCAGCTCTGCTGCACCGCCACCTCCATAATAGTTACCGATATTGAATGTGGTACGTGTACCTGATGTACCGATACTTGACTCTGCCAGGTCGGTAGCTGCATCCATCCATGAGTTGTTCACACGGTTGGCACCGCGAAGCAGGAAGTTGTAAGTATCGTTGTGGTTCTCTTCCAACAGAGTGAAGTTACCCAACACCTCAGCTTTTGTCAACTCATTGCTTGGCTGCTTGTCGAGGAAATTGCCGAAGGCGTCTTCGCAAGAGGTGAGCGTCATTGCTCCCATAACGAGCGCCAAAGCAAATATACTATATTTCTTCATTTTCGATTCTTTTTGAATGTTCTTGAATTAGAATACGACATTGAAACCTACGTTGACGGTCTTCAAGAGTGGGTAACGGTTTGAACCGTTGCTCTCTGGGTCAACCAAGTCGTCGAGATGATCCCATGTAAAGAGGTTGTTGGCATTGATGTAGAAGCGGGCATTGCTCATACCGACATGCTTGATCAACTCCTTAGGGAATGTATAGCTCAACTCGATGTTCTTCAGACGGACGAATGAACCGTTCTTCAGGAAGAATGAGTTCTGGCGCTGGTTGTGGTCACCGTTGCTTCCGTAATGGAGCAATGGATATTCTGCTGTTGCCAGGTTCTCTGCCTCGCTCTTTGCAGGGTTCCAGCGGTTCAGGTGGATATCCTTTACCTTACCGTTGTTCTGGAAGGCGAACATCGCATCGCTGTCGTAGTAACGGGATACATGGTCTACACCCTGGAACATTACTTCGAAACCGATGCCCTTATAGTTGGCGCCGAGTGTCAGAGCGTATGTGTTCTCTGGAATATCGCTGTAGCCGATGAATGTCTCATCACGGTCATCGATGAAGCCATCGTTATTCATATCCTTGTACTTCAGGTCACCAACCTTTACGTTTCCGTAGGTTGATACAGGGAAGTTAGGATTATCCAAGTCGGCCTGTGTTACGAAGCCCTCGCATACCAGACCGAAGTACTGGTTGATTGGGTGACCTTCGCGCTTGCGGTAAGCGGTCTTGTAAGCAGGCTCATCCATATTCTTGATCTTGTTGGCTGCATGAGAGAAGGTTGCACCGATATTATAGGTGAAGTCCTTACCGATGTGGTTGAAGTGATGGAGCTCCAACTCGTAACCCTTGTTCTGGGTCTTACCGAGGTTTCCGGCTGCCATCGTTACACCTACCCACTGTGGACGGCTCAAGTACTCGGTCAGGATATCGTTACGGTTCTCAACGAAGTAGTCGAAGTTACCGGTCAGCATACCGTTGAACAAGCCAAACTCCAAACCTACGTTGAACTTCTTGGCACGCTCCCATGTTACACCATAGTTAGGATACTGGCTCTCGAAAATACCGGTTTTACCAGTATTACCGAAGTAGTAATCGTTGGAAATCTGGTTCCACTTCTCCTCATAGAGGAAGCGCTGAGCCACACCACCTACGGTATAAACGTCGTTACCAACCTCACCGTAAGATGCACGGATCTTCAGGTTGTTCAACCAGTTTTCTGTTGGCTTCATAAACTCTTCCTGAGTTACACGCCAACCGAGTGAGAATGCTGGGAAGAAACCGAAGCGTTTGCCCTTGAGGAAGTTCTCTGATCCGTTGTAACCAACGTTAACCTCAGCCAAATACTTGTCATCATAACCGTAAGTTACACGACCTACGAGACCCTGATAGCGCTTAGCCAGGTCTGAATTGTAACGGTAGTCGTTCTGGTTGTAAAGTACCATACCGGTAACATCGTGCTTACCAAACTTGCGGGCGTAGTTGATCTGACCCTCCATATAGAGCTTGTAAGTAGTAGAAGAGCCCTTAGAGTAAGCCAGGTCGCCGTCTACATTATATTTGGTATAAGCATCTGCACTTGTAAAGTTGTTACGGTCGTTCAATTCGTAAGTTGCAAAAGCAGCTCCGAATGTCTTCTTGTAATATGAGTCGTAGTCGAACGAAACCATACCGCGGGCAGAAAGACCAGGAGTCAACCAGTCCATCTTGTAGTCTGCGATGAAGTTGGTCTCATTGATGGTATTGGTTCCGCGATAGTATCCACCCTTGGCAAGGGCAGCCACTACGTTGTCCTGATATACGGCTGTACCACCATAGAGAGTCTTGGTTGTCTCACCATTCTGTACCTCATAAGATACTGGGAAGATCCAACCTGGAGTATGGTTGATACGTGCGAAGATATCATAGTTGGTAGAACTCTCGTTGGTGTTAGAACCATGACGGTTCTCGAAACGTGTACCGAAGTTTACGCTGAATGTCAAATCCTTAGAGAGGAAGAAGTCCATGTTGGCACGGAAAGCGTAACGGTTGTAACCAGGGCTTGAAGAGTTGCCGTAGGTATCCTGGCTGAGGTTCTTGATCAGAGAACCCTGGTTGTAGATTTCACCAGATACATAGTAGTGCATACGCTTCGTACCACCACGTACACTTACATTATAGCGCTGAGATGGAGCCCAGTTGTTGAGCACCTCATCATACCAGTCTACATTAGGATAGAGAAGCGCATCAGCACCTATCAATTCGCCGGCACAGCTCTTGCGGTACATCTCGATGTCAGAAGCCGAATACTGTGATGGAAGACCATCGTTCTTCAGAGCCTCCTCAAGGAGAGTAACAGAGTCGTAAGAGTTCAAGTAGTGAGGCTTACGGGTTGGAGTACCCCACATGAAGTTGCTGGTCAAACTAACCTCTGGCTTCATATCCTTACCACGCTTGGTAGTAACGAGGATGACACCATTCGCACCACGCACACCATAAACGGCTGTAGCAGAAGCATCCTTCAATACAGAGATGCTCTCGATATCATCAGGAGCCACCTGAGAGAAAGCACGCTCTACACCATCTACCATGACCAAAGGAGCACCATCGCCAGCGAAGGTTGCACGACCACGGATGTTGATGGTAGCATCATCGGCACCAGGAGCACCAGATACCTGGGTTGTTACGACACCAGGAATCTTACCGGCAATAGCCTGTGTAACGTTGGCTGTAGGGGTATTCAAGAGGTCGTCTGAACTAACCTGAGAGATAGCACCTACGACACTCTCTTTCTTCTGATGACCGTAACCAACGACTACGACCTCATTGATTTTCTGACTTTCGTCCTTGAGAACCACCTTGATATTACGCTGATTGCCTACACGGATGTTCTGAGCAACCATACCGATATAAGAGATTTTCAAAGTAGCGTTCTCGTTCTTCACCTGAATCTTAAAGTTACCGTCGAAGTCTGTAACAACACCATTGGTTGTCAATGCTTCCATAACAGTAGCACCGATGATAGGCTCACCCGATTCATCTGACACATTACCTGATACGGTAACCTGTGCTGATGCTCCTAAAGTAAGGAGCACCAGTGTCAGGGTCAAGAATAACTTATGCAATATGTTATTGTTCATTGTTTATTCTATTTTGGTTATTATTCTGCAAAGTTAGTATTGAACCATGGATATGTTCTAACCTGCTTGATAACTTGATAAGACTTTTCATTTGTCAAGAAGACATAAAGCGGTTTACCCTCAAGTCCATCAACAAAGAAAGACATCTGAGGCAAAGACTCTCCCTGAGCTGTCACAACATCAGCTGTCATATCAACTCTATCACCAACACGTTTGAAATCAAGAGTAACAGTAGCACCATTAATATCTGTCTTCCAAGTATCCCAATTGTAGGTAGCTGTTACATTATCTCCTTTCGTTGGTATATTAGCTCCCCATGTCCAAGCATCTGCTCTACAAACTGCATACTCTAAATATCCAGCCTCACCAAAAGGAGTGTTTGTGAATGCAACTACATAATTTTCCCAATTCGCTCCACCTGCAGTTGTATTGACAAATTGAATTGTCAAACGTGAACGCTCTGCAGAAAGGTCATACATTTCAGATTTCTTATCAAAGAATGCTGAAGAATTATCATCAGAACCGATTGTATATGCACCATCTTTATAATTAACAGATGTATAAGTCTCGGCCTTTTCAAATGTCAAGAATGACTTTTCTAGAGTTACAAAAGTACCCCATTCTTCTGTAGGAGCTTCCTTTTGAGTATCAAATGTACAAACTGGTAGTTTAGAACCACTTGCAGTTGTCACATATTGTTCAACATGGAACATTTTACCAGTACGAGTAACATAAAGGTCTACTGTTGCTCCCTTCATATCAGCAATCCATGAATCCCAATTATAACTTGCAGAAACGCCTTGATCCTCGCCATTGAGGAGTGAACCCCAACTCCAAGCATCACCACGACATATCTCATATTCAATATATCCATTATCGCCAAAAGCTACACCATTTGTTATGGCAAGAACCCATGTTTCATAATTTTTTGCAGCATTATTATTGCAAGTAAAACGGTAATGAACAGTACCATTACCTTTCATTTGAATATTTGGAGTTTTAGGATCAAAGAATCCGGAACTAAAATCTTCATTACCGATAGATTCTTGTTCTTTCCAAATGAAACCGCTACCTCCATTACCACCAATGGTCTTGTTCCAATCCTTCTCTTCCATCATGTTACGGATCAGGGTAACATTGTCGATAGATACGGTGTTGGTCTCTTCGGCTGTCAACTTGCTGTCTCCACCTATATATATATAAGGTAAAGAGTTGATGGAATCAACCAAAGTCTTGTACTTGAAAGAGGTAGCACTTGATGATGTCTGATAACCAGAAAGGCTCTTCTTGCCATCTACGTAGAGCTGGTAACCTTCAGTAGAAAGCTGAAGGGCTACGAAATGCCACTCATTAGGAGAGAGAATACCTGTCTTCACAGAAGCAGGATCATTCTCATTCAGGTTCAAACTCTGCAACTGGGTAGGCTTGTTGTAAACCACCTGACCATTGGCAGTGATATAGAAGTGAGCACTGATATCATTACCAGCTAGATCCTTCTCATCTGAACCAAATGAGATAAGAGGTCGTGTCAAGTCAACATCAGCGACTGTTCCGTCCTCAGCTACGGCTGCATCAATCTTTACAGCGAAAGTGATGGCAGCACCATTTTGCAACTTCACACCATTGAAAGGATTGGCAATCTTGGCACCACCCTTACCATTGATGTGCAATACATTACTTGCGAGGGTCTCATCATTGGTCACCTCACATGACTCATCGTGACTTATCATGTCTGAATACTCAGGTTTCTCTTCTGAATACTCAAAGTCATAAGTTGCCACTGTTGTCTTAGATGGGTAAATCTGTACGCCAGCAGGATCATCCTGTCGGCCCCAGTCATCACCACAAGCAGTGAAACTTAATGCCACCATGATAGCACAAGCAAACGAAAGTAAAGTTTTTCTTAACTTCATAACTTAACGCCTTTAGGTTGTTTGTTTACTATTCAAATAGGTTATTTAAAATTCTTAAATCCTTTTTCAGTGGCAAAAGTACAATTAATCGGATTATATAGGGTGGACAAATGGGTTTTATAGGTGGACAAAACGCATAAACAGTGGATTTTTAAGGATATTACGTGCTTATCCACCAGTTGTGTACCCACACATACAAAACAAGGGGTTACTTGACTTATATCAAGTAACCCCTCGGTTTTATTTTATTTGCTTAACAAATTATCACATCCAGGAACATTATTTCTCCGAAGAATCCAAGGAGAACTATGCCATATCTGAACCCTGAGAATCCAACTGATCCTTATATGCAGTCGGCGAGATGCCAAACTGCTTGGTGAAGCAACGGGTGAAATACTTCGGATCGTTGAAGCCTACACGGTAGGCTATCTCCGTGATATTTCGGTTGGAAGTTTTATCAGCCATCATCTTGCGCGAGATGTCGAGACGGTAGTTGCGGATAAACTGGGCTGTTGGCAAACCTGTCTCCTTGGAGAGATTCTTGCTCAGTACACTGCGGGATATACCCAAGGCATCTGCCAGTTCCTGTACACCAAACTCCGAATTATCGTAATTCTTCTCCATCACATCCATCACTTCTTCCATGAATGGACGCATAGTCTCCTCTACCATCTTCCTGTCAGCCTCAATGCTCTTTATCTGACTGTCCTGATAACGCTTCTGGTTCTGCAGAATCATCTGGATGCGACTCTGCAGCTTTTCAGGTTCATCACTTTCCTTCATCGCAGCCTCGATAGGACGGTACAAAGCCTCAACTTCCTCTTCGCGCATCTTGTTGAGACGGCGCACATAAGCATATTGGAGCAAGGCGATGATACCTATTATAATAAGGGTAACAAACCACCAGCTCTTCCAGAAATAAGGAGTAATCTGAACTTCTACAGAGATCACCTGCTCCTTGTCGGAATTGATAGATGGGATATATTTCACCTCAAACTTATAGTCTCCAGCTGGCAGAGTGGAATAACGCACACTATGCTGACCAGCCTTGAGTTGAACCCACTCATTCTCGTATCCCTTCATGCGATAGAGATATACACCCTGACTCTCGCTGCCATAATTGAGCGCTGAGAAAAAGAGGGTGAACGACTTATCACTCTCATGGATACGCAACTTTCTGGCAATAGAAATGTCTTCTTCCAGATAATCGCTGCCAGTAAAAACAGGCTGGTTATCTACCAGAAGTTCGGTAAAGCACAACTTACCCGTCTGATGCACAGAACGGTTTATGCCCTTTACAGCCATCATACCCGTATCGGTGCCCAGGAATATCTCGCCCTTGGCATTGCGGATGGCTCCATTGAAATAGAACTGCGAACTAATCAGACCGTCTTCACGGGAGAAACTGCAGAATGCCTCGGTCTTCGGATTGAAGATAGAGAGTCCGTTATCGGTAGCTATCCACAACATACCCTGGTTATCCTCTACAATACCCTTCACGATATTGTTGGCAAGTCCGTTATTGGTGGTATACGACTTCACTTGAGTCTTTCCGTTTTTATCGCTGGTATAGCAATACAGACCGTAGCCGTTACTGCCCATCCATATCTTTCCATCCTTAGCCTGGCAGAAAGACAATATCTTATCGAAGACTCCACTCTTCGGATTGTCGAGTTTATACTGATGATACGTCACAGCGAAATCGCCCTTGCCATGAGCACGCGACTTGAGGTCGACCTCTACCATTCCCCGCACACAACCCATCAGGAGTTTGCCCTTTCGGGTTATCAGAGAGCCAATGCAGCCGCGCACATTCTGGCATCCCCTGAAAGGTTCTATGAGTTGGCGGCGCTTCATATCATAGAAGAAGAGACCGTCATTGGTGCCGAGCCACATACCATCATTGATAGGATCGTAAGTCAAAGCACCGGCAAAGTTGAGTAAATGCTGATGCTTAGCATCAACCACCAGAGGAATAATCTTGCCCGGCTGACTGAGATTCATCACTGCAAAACCCCTTCCCCAGGTACCAATCCAGAGTTGATTGCGGTTATCAGCTGCAAGAACCGAGACGGTATTATGCGGCAAACCGGAATTTGCCACCGTATAATGAACAAAGTTCATGCTGCCTGGAGTCAAGGCATTGAGACCTCCCTCTACTGTTCCTACCCACAGGGTTCCGTCGGCTGCCGCATACATGGAATTGACGGCGTTGGGAGAGATACTGCCCGGGTTGGCGGGGTCGTGACGGTAGAATTCCAAATTCAGCTGACGTGGAGCCAGTTTGATAACACCACCCGTCTCAGAGCCTACCCATATCTGTCCGTTCTTTGAGAAAAGACTGTTGATAAAGTTGCTGCTCAGCGGATTCACAGCCGTAGCAGTGTTCCAATGTTCTATCTCTCCGGTCTTATCATTGAAGATATCTACGCCACAGAGCGTTCCTACCAGAAGTTTGTCATCTGGAGAAACGGCAAGGCTCGTCACTACTTCGTGCTGGAGCGAATGGTCGGTAGCAGAGCAATGGAATTCCTGCTTGCCACTATTAAACAATCCGCGATTCGTACCCATCCATATCTTGCCATGATAATAAATAAGCGCCCCCCCATACCGACCTTCGAGCAGAGGGAACAGGGATGAGATGTTCTTTGCCACAAGCTGATTGTTCTTCACAGAAAACTCGCTCACCACTCCATTGTTGCATAATACAACCGTTCCTCTGCGATAGACATCACAGATTCCGAGGTCGGGAGCATTATAAGGATAGGATGTAGACAAGACGCTGTTCACCTCGCCCTTTTCGTTAAAGCCGAAACGGGTAAGCTGGTTGAAAGAAAGCATCCATATATTGCCCTTTGCATCACAATATATTCGGGTGCAAAGGTTCTTGAATACTTTGTTGAGTTGTGCCTCTACCTGGCTGTTCTCACAAGGTGGAACAACAGGCTGCATAGTATTGAGGTCGAGCACCTGCGGACCTTCTTCGAAAGCCACCCAAAGGCGCTTGAACGGATCTTCGCAGACATTACGGCAACTGTTGCTTCGCAGACTGATTCCTACAGACCCCAAACCGAAGTTCATGAAATTGAAACCATCGTAGCGCACCAGTCCACCACCATGCGTACTGATCCATACGAAGCCGTAGGAATCCTGAAAGATATCATCAGCAAAATTATTCGGCATACCTGCAGCCATATTGAGATAGCTTACATTATAGCGACTAGGCAGCCCACCTTGCGCCCAACTGCTCAAGGTTATGAAGAGAATGCTTATTATAGAAAGAATGTATCTAATCATTAACTATTCTTTTGCTCTTTTTTATCTTCTATCTTAACGTAAATGAAAGAACCAACAGCAATCAAAGCCAGAAATATATACATTCCTAATAATCCGTAATCCATATTATTGCCTTTTCTGTTCTTTGCGATCATCAATTTTGGCATAAATAAATATTCCTGCTGCCAAAAGCAACAAAAAGCCATACATAATAAACAATCCTGTATCCATACTTATTTCTCCTGTCTTTTTCTATCAGACATTTTAGAATAAATAACTAATCCTGTTGCGAACACAGCAAGGAAAATATACATTGCTAATAATCCATTACTCATTTTACTTCCCTTTCTTATTTTTATCTTTTCCTTTTTTAATTAAATAATATCCCAATGCAAACAATAGAACAGCCAATAAGACTGCACCAATAAATGACCACCAGGAATCATTATCTTTACCAAACATTTGCGATAAGATATAAGCAGTAATTATATACTTGGATATATCTAATAGCCATTTGCCTATTTCTTCATCCATTTTTATTAAGTTTTTATACTTCTGATTGCAAAAGTACGAAGAAAAAATGAAACGAAAGAATTTTTATCAAGAAAAAAACGTTCCTAGAAGTGTAAATTTACAACTCTAGGAACGTTCATATAGGAATATACTTGCTTCAGCATACTCAAGTGCTTGAACCAGTTAACGGAGTCGAATGCATCGGCCAACGGAGTCGAATGTATCTGCCAACGGAGTCGAATGCATCGGCCAACGGAGTCGAATGCATCTGCCAACGGAGTCGAATGCATCTGTCAACGGAGTCGAATGCATCTGTCAACGAAGCTACTTGCGTTTTAGAACTCAAGAATCATGCTCTGGCGAGGACGGAGCTTCACGTTCTTGTTGATAAGAATGGTGCGACCGTTTGTAACATCCGTAGCCTTATCATGAGAACCGATAATCTCTGCATAACGGGAAACATTCAGCTCGTTTGCCTCGTTCTTGCCGTTAATAACCGTCATCACATTCTTACCCTTATACTGGCGGGCAATTACGTAAACACCCTTCTGAGGACAGAACTGGGTCTGCTTGCCCTTGGTAATCACTTCATTGCCCTGACGCCAGTGCAACAGGTTGCTGAGCCAGTTGAACATCTGGTTTTCTGCCTGTGTTCTACCTTCGGCAGTAAAGGCATTGTGCTTATCACCAGCCCAACCGCCAGGGAAGTCCTTGCGTACATTGCCATCGGTTACACTCTTGGTACCGTTCATCAGCACCTCTGTACCATAATAGAGCTGAGGAGTGCGGTTGATGGTAAGAAGCAATGACAGCGCTTGCTTCAGAGCCAGGGTATCCTTGCCTTCACCCAGGAAGCGGTCGGTATCATGATTCTCGATGAATGCCATTACGCTCTTTGGATTAGGATAGAGATAATCATAGCAGAATACATTGTAGAGACGGTTCATGCCGTTCCACCAGTCATCGGTCTCCTCTTTCTTTGCACTGTTGATGCGGTCGAAGAAGGCGAAATCCATAACGGTTGGCAGATAGCTGTTCTTCTCAGAAAGTTTGCTGTCCTTCTGCCAGGCTGCAGTATAGGCAGGTTCGGTTACCCAAGTCTCGCCTACGGTATTGAAGTGAGGATACTCCTCGCCCAGCACCTTCATCCAGTGTGCCATTGCATCGCGGTCGGCATAAGGATAGGTATCCATACGGATGCCGTCGATACCAGCGCTCTCTATCCACCACTCGCTGTTCTGAATCAGATACTTGATAACGTGTGGGTTGCGCTGGTTGAGGTCAGGCATAGTTGGAACAAACCAGCCGTCTACGGTTTCTGTGAGATCAACCTTGCTGGCGTATGGGTCAAGTACCGGAGTCAGCTTATAACTGGTCTGCAGATACTTATCGTTCACCTTAGCAGCGCCATCCACCGTACCGATGTTCTTCTGATGCTCGGCAGTCTGATTTTCAGGAGCCAGCCATTCTGGTTTATTAAACCAGTCTTTAGATGGCATATCGGCAACCCAAGGATGCTCGAAGCCGCAATGGTTGAAAATCATATCCATCACAATCTTCAAACCTTTCTTGTGAGCCTCATCTATCAGCTGCTTATAATCGGCATTGGTTCCGAAACGTGGGTCTACACGATAATAATTGGTGGTAGCATAACCATGATAACTGCTGTTCTTGCCGTTACTTGGACTGTCGTTCTCCAAAACCGGGGTAAACCACAGAGCGGTTACACCCAACTGGTTAAAATAATCCAAGTGCTGGCGGATTCCCTCCAGGTCGCCACCATGTCGCAGACTAGGCTCTGCACGGTTGCAAGTCTTATCACGCATCGTCTTAAAGGCATCATTCTTCAGATTGCCGTTGGCGAAACGGTCTGGCATCAGCATATAGAGCACATCTTCATTAGAGAAACCGATGCGCTTATCGCCCGCCATCTCACGATTCTTCAACACATACTTCACCTTCTTCGACTGTTTGCCCTGCTTGAAGTTGAGGGTCATCTCTCCAGCCTTTGCTCCATTGAGGTTAAGATAAACCAGAAGATAATTAGGAGAATCAAGGCGGGCGATGCTGTCTACCTTTACACCCGGATAGTCTACCGTTACATCGGCATTCTTGATATCCTTGCCATACACCATCAACTGGAGCGAAGCATCTTTCATGCCCACATACCAGTCGGTAGGTTCAATGCGGCTTACGTTAACTGCCGCGTTCATACTTATTGCGCTACCCATAAGCACTAATGAAGCTATTATCTTTTTCATATTACACCTTATTATATATATAAACTATTTCTGATAAAGAATCAAGGCTGACTGAGGGGCAACCTCAACTTCCTTTCCCGAAACAAAGCCTAAGCCTTCCTCATTGATTATACCATTGCAGCAAGCCACGGTATAATTACCCTCAGGAATCTGCATCTTCTTTGCCTCCTTATTGAAGTTATAGATCACGATGATGTTCTTCCAAGCATCAATGCCCTCCAGATTCTTGAGCTGGAAACCTACGAGGCAAGTCTGCTTGTTGTCATTGGCATCCTGACTAGGCAGGAACTCCAGATGCTGACGTACCTTATCGCCTGTAGAAAGACGGAAGGCTGGATGATTCTTGCGGAGCTGGATCAGACTCTTGTAATAAGCAAACGCCTGCGGATATTTCTGCAGATTGGTCCAGATAAACTGGTTGATGCTGTCAGGAGAATTATAGCTGTTGTGTACTCCCTTCTTGTCGCGGAGCATTTCTTCGCCGGCAAGGATGAAAGGAACACCCTGTGAAGTGAAGACGCAGGTCTGCGCAAGCTTATCGATGCGGAGCAACTCGGCAGTACGTATCGCTTCAGGGATATTCTTGTCGGTAAGAGATGCAATGCTTGCCTTCAGACGGTCTACCAGACACATATCGTCGTGGCAGCTTACATAACTGATCTGCTCGGTAGGATTGTTGGTCCAAGGCTTCTTGTCATAGTTCACCTTTGTCATATCCACCTGCGGATGGGCAATGCCACCCACAATACCGAACTTCAGACTCTCCTCCTGACCAGTAAGACCAGCCAGGAGCGCACCCTGATGGTCATCAGAGAAAGGACCACGGAGCGCATCGCGCATATCATCGCTGAAAGCACCGATACCCTTGAGCTGCTGGGTATTCGCCTTCACCGCCAGTTTCTCGGTAGGATAAGCACAACTGCCTGCACTCCATCCCTCACCATAAATATAGATGCTAGGATCGATGCGGTTTACCATCTCACGGATAGCCTGCATGGTTTCGATGTCATGAACGCCCATCAGGTCGAAACGGAAACCGTCGATATGATATTCGTCTATCCAGTATTTCACGCTCTCCAGCATAAACTGACGCATGAGAGGCTTTTCAGAAGCAGTCTCGTTGCCACAGCCTGAACCATCAGAATACTTACCATCCTTGGTCTTGCGATAATAATAATCAGGATAGGTACGCTGGAAATTGCTGCCGTTGATATCGAAAGTATGGTTATATACGGCATCAAAAATCACTCGGATGCCTGCCTTATGCAGCGCCATCACCATCTCCTTGAACTCCTTGATACGGGTTGCTGGAGAATAAGGGTCGGTAGCGTAACTGCCTTCCGGCACATTATAGTTCTTCGGATCATAACCCCAGTTGAACTGTGGTTTGTCGAGTCGGGTCTCATCTATAGAAGCGAAATCGAATACAGGCTGGAAGTGGATGGCGTTGATGCCCAGATTCTTGAGGTATTCGATGGCCTTAGGCTCGGTGAGGGCGAGATATTTACCCTTATATTTCAAACCAGATGTAGGAGAAATGGAGAAATCACGCACGTGAAGCTCGTAGACAATGAGATCGGCTGGCGATTTCAGGGCAGGACGTACGTCCTTATCCCATCCAGATGGATCGGTATCATACAAATCTACAATGGCGCCACGGTTTCCGTTCACACCTACTGCTTTGGCAAATGTACCTGGTGTTTCACCCTTGCCAATATCAAAGGTATAGAACTTTCCCTTGAGGTCGCCCTTGACTGTAGTCTCCCAGCGTTCATCTCCCAACTTATTCATTTTCAGCGTTTTATAAGCCTTTCCTCCCTGTCCTTGCTTATAAAGTCGGAGGGTTACAGAAGACTTTTGGGCTGTTGGAGCATTCAGGATAAACATGGTTTTCTCCTTGGAATACATCATCTCATTGAATGTCTGCTGCGCATTCAATGAAGTTGGTAAAATGGTTGCTGTCAATGCTGCAATTATTAGTTTTTGGATATTCATATTGTTAAGTTATTGTTATACAGTACATTAAAGCGAACTGAGCGAAGAAAACTGTGACAGATTATCTACGCTCATTTTTAGCGTATTTCCGACCAACCGGACAGTTGGACGGAAATACAGAAATTATAGGCTTATTTAGCGAGCAAAGAGATGGCGAAACCACCACCACGTGCTTCATTAATCTTCAAAACATCACCCTTCTTCACAGTCTTGTGGATGATCTGATAAGATTTAGGGTTCTTCTCGTAGTCAGCATTCTTGCCGTCCTGATAAATAGCGCAAGCATACTTCTTGCCCTTATCCAGGAAGTCGAGTTTTACTACAGCTGTGCGGGCTGCATCAGTCTTACCGCCTACAAACCAGTTGTCGGTTCCCTTTGCCTTGCGGGCTACGGTGATATACTTGGCTGGCTCTGCCTCCAGATACTTGGAGTCATCCCAGTCGCAAGCTACGTCGCGGATAAACTGGAAGGCATCATCGTACTTCTCATAATGCTCTGGAAGATCGGCAGCCATCTGCAAAGGACTGTACATTACGAGATAGAGAGAAAGCTGACCACAGAGAGTGGTATGAACATAACTCTTATTGTTGCTCCACTCAGAAAGCTTGGTCTCGAAGATACCAGGAGTATAATCCATCGGACCACCCTGCAGACGGGTGAATGGCAACATTACGGTATGATAAGACTTGTTACCGCCAAATGCCTCATATTCTGTACCACGTGCACTCTCGTTGCCAACCAGGTTAGGCCAGGTGCGGCAGATACCTGTAGGACGGGTTGCCTCGTGGGCATTCACCATGATATGATGCTTGGCAGCGGTCTCGATGACACGCTGGTAGTGATTATTCATCAACTGGCTGTAGTGATACTCACCTCTTGGGATGATATCTCCCACATAACCGGTCTTCACGGCATCATAACCATATTTGTTCATCAGGTTGAAGGCATCTTCCAGGTGGCGCTCGTAGTTGAGAGCTGCAGAAGATGTCTCGTGGTGCATCATCAGCTTCACACCCTTAGAGTGAGCATATTCGTTGAGCATCTTGATATCGAAGTCAGGATATGGAGTCACGAAGTCGAAAACATCGAGCTTCTGATGACCGAACCAGTCTTCCCAACCTTCGTTCCAGCCTTCTACCAATACTTCCTGCAAACCGTTCTTGGCAGCAAAGTCGATGTAGCGCTTTACTTCCTCGTTGGTTGCACCATGGGTACCGTTAGGCTTGCACTTGCTGTAATCAGTTACACCGAGGCGAACAGAAGGCAAGTCGTTGGTATAGCTCCAGGTCTTGGTGCCTACAATCATGTTCCACCATACACCGCAGTACTTGGTAGGATGAATCCAGGATGTATCCTTAATCTTGCAAGGCTCGTTAAGGTTCAATGTCAACTTGCATGAAAGCATATCACGTGCATCATCACTTACCATCACGGTACGCCAAGGGGTATTGAATGGTGTCTGGATGAATCCCTTTCTGCCTACGGCATCAGGAGTGAGCCAAGACTCGAAAGTCAATGTTTTCTCATCCAGATTGAGGTGCATGGTAGGATAATCCAGGCAGGCAGCCTCATGAATGTTGATGTAGAGCCCGTCCTTGGTCTTCATCTGGAGAGAGGTCTGAACACCAGTATCAGAGAAGACGGTGGTAGATGAATTGCTCTTGTAAGCTTCACGGTTTTTCGCAATAATTGGGCGGATGCCTGTCAATGGAGTAATGTTGTAATCATACTCCTGTGTATCATAATCACCAGGAATCCAGTAAGCGGTATGATCGCCTGCCATGGCAAACTGGGTATGCTCCTCCTGGATGACAAAATAATTCAGACTTTCCTGTTGTGGGAACTCATAGCGCAAGCCCATACCATAATCATATACACGGAAACGGATGGTAATGTTACGCTTAGAAGCAGCCTGGTTCAGGTTTACCTCCATCTCGTTATAGTTATTGCGGATGGTGGCAGTCTCGCCCCATACCGGCTTCCAGGTTTCATCGAAGGTCGATGTCTTGCTGCCGGTTTCAGTAAAACCATCCATCAGGCTGGTTTCCTCCATACCCTTAGAGGCATGTTTATCCTTAGCCAGTTCCAATCCTAAGTGGGATGGCTTACATACAGTCTTTCCCTTATAGCTCATCTCATAGGTAGGCTGTCCCTTTTCGGTCAAAGAGAATGTTACCGAGACGTTGCCGTTAGGTGATTTAACGGTCTGGGCTGCTGCCAACATAGGAAGCAAGAGGCCCATCACTAATACATTCAGTTTTTTCATACTGTTCAGTCGTTGTTTATTCTTGTTTTTGAATCTTCGTTAGTTTATCTCAATCATTATCTGTTTATTCTTAAGATAGTGCAAAGATACAAAAAACAAAAATACCCTCCACGTTTTGGGAGGGTATTTTTCTGCAAATGAGTGTGCAAACGTTTGCACGGCATATATAATCATGTTAGTTAGACTCTTCCAGACTGCGAAATCATCTCTGTGATATTCTGCACGAAACGCTTGTCAGCAGCCAGATCCTCTATGTTGAGGTGCATGCGGTAACGCCAGTAATGCTTAGGGTTAGCCGGGATATTGATACGCTCAGCATCAGCATCAGGCAGACGGAGAGCCTCATCGGTAGCCAACCAGTCCTGGATGCTCAATATGCAGAGCATGGATGGAGAGGTAAGATGGCGGCTGATGATGTCGCTAGCCAACCAGCCTGGGAGTGGATGAGGTGCTGGTCCCTGACGGTAGAGCATCGTATTGTAATACTCCTGGGTACGCTGGACATTCTCATCCCACCACATACGCAGAGTAGGCATATCGTGGCTCGAAATAGTACATACCGAGCGGTATGGGTTACGGCTCAGATGTCCGAACTTAACCGATGGATCCTTTGGCATGCTTTGGAGTTCCAGACTCAATATCTTCAACTCGTCCATTACCCAAGGCACACAGTCTGGCACCATGCCGAGGTCTTCGGCACAAACCAGCATGCGGGTAGCCTGAACCAGCTTAGGCAACTTTTTCATCGCCTCCTGATACCAGAACTGGTTGTTGCGGCGATAGAAATAGTCGTTGTAAAGGCGGTTGAACGCAGCCTTGTCATTATCATAGAGCGACTCGTAGATAAAGTCGAGCTGGGCTGAGATACGTGGATGGAAGACGCCAGGGTTGGTATGATCACGCACAAAGAGTACATCGCTAATCAGGGCATACAAGCCATCACGCAGCCAGAGTTCCTTCTCATCTGTTACATCAGCAAAGAGTGCCTCTACCTTGCGCTGGGTATCTACCTCTGGTTTCATCTGATAACGCTCGTCATCCAGACGGTCGAGATACTTCTCCTTTACCTCGCCGGCACGCTCATGGAACACACGGTTCAATACCCAATCGGTAATGAACGGACGGGTAAAACGGTCTTCCTGGAAGTGCAAACCATAGCTTTCTATCTCTTCACGGCTCATGGCAAGCGCCGGTGCAAACTGTCCGAGCAATCCATGTACGCTATGTACCGGAATCTCCCAGATACGGAAGAAGCCCAATACGTGGTCGATGCGGTAAGCATCAAAATATCTTGCCATGTTCTGGAAACGGCGGTTCCACCACTGGCAGCCATCCTTCAGCATCTCAAACCAGTTATAGGTAGGGAATCCCCAGTTCTGACCATTGACAGAGAAGTCATCAGGTGGAGCACCCGCCTGACCATTGAGGTTGAAGTATTTAGGTTCCGTCCATACATCGCAACCATTGCGGTTTACGCCGATTGGAATATCACCCTTCAAAATAACGCCCTTAGCCTTGGCATGCTCGTGAGCCTCCTGCATCTGGCGGTCCAGTACGAACTGTACGAAATAGAAGAACGCCACGTTCTTGTAAGCAGCAGTCTTAGGGTCGGCAAGCGCCTTGCGCTCAGCCTCATCCCATACCTGATGATCTGGCCACTGATTGAAATCAGCCGTACCATTCTTATCACGCAGGTATGAATACTGTGCGTAAGGAACCAGCCACAGTTCAGTATCCTGGAAGAAAGCCTTATATTCGGCTGTCTTCATCATCTTTTCACCTTCCTGATTGAAGATTTGGCGCAAGTAATTTATCTTGAAATCATTTACTTTCTCGTAATCTATCTTATCCAGTGCGTTCAACTCAGCACGTGTCTTCTCAGCCTCAGTACGAGCCTTAGCATCCTTCAGCTCAGGGAGAGCATGGAGGTCGGCATACTGCGGATGAATAGCGAAGACGCTGATGCAGCTGTATGGATAACTGTCGGTCCATGTATGAGTGATGGTGGTATCATTGATAGGAAGGAGCTGGAGTACCTTCTGACCGGTAGAAGCCACAAAATCAATCATGGTCTTCAGGTCACCAAAGTCACCGATACCGGCACTCTTACGGGTACGCAATGAGAATACAGGCACCTGCGTTCCGGCAAGTTTGCGGTTATAGAGAGCGAAGAATGCCTGGTCGAGTTCATAAGATACCAACTCACCTGCCTTCATCTCCGGCAAATCCACGGTTCTGTTCATGCTGGTTTCCCAGAGAAGCTCGTTCTTCGCATTTCTGAAAGCAACGAACTTAAACTCCAGATGGCTGCCCTCAAGATGAGTCGCATCAATATCAGCAACCCATTCATTATAGGTATGCTGAGTCATCGGAAGAATCTTCTGCACATCCCAGGCACCCAATGCTTTATCTGCACCCAATACACCCAGACGCTCACCATCGCGAAGCTGAGGAGCACGGACTATCAGACGCACAATCTTGCTGCCCGTTTCCGGCTTCATCTCCTGTGGAGCCTGATGATTAATACAATCGGTAAAGGCACTGCTGTAGAGGTAAGCATCCTCAGGCATAGCCTTCCAATGATCGTAAAGGGTATAAACCGCAGCCTTCCTGGCATTTACATCGAGCTGATGCTTAATCATAAGCCATTCGG
The DNA here is from genome assembly GCF_949820605.1 of Segatella copri. Classification (NCBI taxonomy): domain Bacteria; kingdom Pseudomonadati; phylum Bacteroidota; class Bacteroidia; order Bacteroidales; family Prevotellaceae; genus Segatella; species Segatella copri. Next base: position 219,151 of record NZ_CATKVU010000007.1, on the reverse strand, counting down.
TCTTGACTGCTCTTCCTTCACGTTCTACACTATAATAATAGGTATACGATTTTTCTGGTGATTCAACACACCAGTCGCATGCCCACATTTCCCCATCTGAGGTCTGGAGTGGAAGCTTCAGAACTTCCTCTCCACTCTGGATGTTAACAGCGATATGCTCACCAAACATCACTCTATAATCTATATTAAACTGTATTGTCATAAGACTCTTAAAGGCTCTTGAAAATGTTATAATTTATGTTTGATGCTACAAAGGTAAGAAAAACGAGCGAAAAACGTATCTGAAATTTGCATATTTTTTTCTCACAAATCGTGCAAACGTTTGCACAACCCTTACTCCGTAGAAACAATCAATTAATCGTTCATCTCATTTTATTCTGATTTCTTATCCTTGATGATACTCACAGACAGCGCACCCGCAATCAGCAGGATACCTGCCACAATCATCATATCGCTCTGATGAGAACCCACCAGACTCAGGACAGTTCCACCGCAGATGGCAGCCACAATCTGAGGGATACAGATGGTTCCATTAAACAGACCGAGATAAGCACCCATGTGACCATATCCCTGCAAAGCATTGGTAACAAAGGTGAAAGGCATCGCCAGCATGGCTGCCCAACCGGCACCAATCATCAGGAACGGAATAAACTGCAGATACTGGTCATGCAGGAAAGGTATCAGGGCAAAACCCACACCGCCGATAACCAGACTGACAGCGTATGCCACCTTCGTATCCTTAAACTGAGGGAGAATCACAGCCCAAACTACACTACCTACCGCCTGAACTGCAAAGAGAATGCCCACCCAGTTGCCTGCCTCCTGAAATGCTTCAGAAGCAGGATCGGTCGTATTCCATACGGTTTCAGCGATGGCTCCCGTAGAATAATTCCAGAGATAAAGGAAACCAGCCCAGCAGAAGAACTGAACCAGTCCCACCTTCCAGAAGGTAGATGGCGCCTTGCGCAGCAAAGTAATCCAACCAGCCTTGTCTTCAGAAGCCTCAGCATTAGAATTCTTCACTCCTCCCTCTTCACTCTTCGCTTCATTATAGTCCGCATACTGCTGTGGATTCCACTCTTTCACCTTCATTGTGGTGTAGATAACACAGAGAATCAGGATAGCCGCACCGATATAGAACGACCAGATAACAGAATCAGGAACCACACCCTTCTCAGCATAATTCTTGATACCGAGGAAGGTAAAGAGGAATGGGAAGATATATCCGGCTACAGAACCGGCATTGCAGAGGAAACTCTGGATAGAGTAAGCCTTTGCCTTCTGTTTTTCATTTACCATATCGCCTACCAGCATCTTGAACGGCTGCATCGCCATGTTGATGCTCGTATCGAGGAACATCAGCGCTATCAGTCCGAAGAGCATCGCACCACTCACGGTCAGTCCGAGCGAACCGGCGTTCGGCAGCAGGCACATCACCAGGACGGCAATCGTAGCACCCACAAAGAGATAAGGGATGCGGCGACCGAAGCGGCACCACGTCTTATCGCTCAACGTGCCCACGATAGGCTGAACCAGGATTCCCATCAGAGGTGGGAGAATCCAGAAATAACTCAAGTTGTGTGGGTCAGCACCCAACGTTGCAAAGATTCGGGAGATGTTGGCGCTCTGTAGGGCGTAGGCAATCTGTACTCCGAAAAATCCGAAGCTCAAGTTCCAGAGCTTCCAGAAACTTAAATCAGGTTTTTGTTTCATCGTTATATTGTTTTTATATTTTTATCTTGTTGTTCCTCTCACCACGAGTCGTGTTCTCACCACTCGCTTCTCCACCACATCTCTAGGGATGGAGCCTTCCACCTGACCTATCAGAATATTGGCAGCTTCCTCGCCTACGGCTACACCTCGCTGCTCAACCGTAGTAAGCATCGGGTCGCACGCCTTGGCACGGTCACCATTGGTGAATCCGCAGATGCTGATTTCTTCAGGCACCTTGAACCCCATCCGCTTGGCGGTATAGAGGATGCCGATTGCCGTATCATCATTGATGGCGAAGAAAGCATCCGGACGATCTTCCTCTATCAGAATATCCGGCGTTATTGCTTCGGCATTGGCACGGTCATCGCAGATCTTCACCCAGTCAGGGTTCTCCGTCAAACCATGCTTTACCAGCGCATCATGATAACCGTTATATCGGTTCTTGGAGATTTCCAGATTCATCGGCGAGCCGTAGAAGGCAATCTTCTTGCAGCCCGTATCAATCATGTGGGTAACGGCAGTAAAGGCACCCATATAGTCATCTACCACCACTCGCGAGCAGTTCACGCCCGTACATATTCTATCATAGAAGATGAGCGGCACCCCATTCTGCAGCAGTTTTTCGAAATGGTCATACTGCTTGGTATCCTTCGCCTGCGAAACGATGATGCCACAAACCTTATTCTGATAGAAGTCTTCACAGATGGCCACCTCCTTATCGTAGCGCTCGTTACTCTGCGCCACCATCACACGGTAACCTCTGGCTCTAGCCTCTTCCTCGATGCCCGAAAGCACCGACATGAAGTAATAGTGTACCACCTGAGGTACAATAACTCCAATCACCTTCATCGGCTTCACCTTATTATGTCTTAAAGCCTCACCCAGAAAGTTAGGGAAGAAGTTATGTTCACGTGCGTATTTCTGAATACGCTCCTTTTGGGCAGTACTGATACGAGAACTGTCCTTCAATGCCCGGCTCACTGTGGCAACACTTACGCCCAGGTTGCGAGCAATATCTTTCATTGTTATTGTTTCTTTATCGCCCATTGCTATTAGTTGTGCTGCAAAATTACGAAATATCCTTAATATCAGTTCAAAGTCCTTGACTTAAATCAAGTAATTTCTGTGCAAACGTTTGCACAAAATAAATAACGGAATTAACATAAAAATAGTACAACATTAGAGAAAAGAACTTAATTTTGCACACAGAAACGACAAGTTTATGGGCAAGCGCCCCCATTCCTACCTTATATAATATAAGTAAGATGCCAGAAAGACTAAACAAGAGCCAGAACGGCATTTTAGAGTAGGAACGACAACAACTTAAGCCAAGAAGAAAAGAAGAAAAAGTAAATAAATTAATATAATACATTAACTTAAAAATCAAGCAAATGATGAAGCAGGTAAAAATTAAATTGCCTCTCAGAGCGTTGACCCTAGCAAGCGGTCTGCTTCTGACGGTAAGTTCCTTTGCGCAGACAAATGCGATTAAGGGACACGTGAAGGATGCTTCCGGTGAGCCTGTCATGGGTGCTACCATTACAGTGAACGGTAAGGCAGTAGGTATTACCGACATGGATGGTAACTTCTCTGTTGACGCAGCTCCAGGTGCCAATCTTACTTTCACCTATCTGGGTATGACACCACAAACGGTGAAGGCATCTAGTAACATGAACATTACCTTGGAAGATGACTCTAAGTCTTTGAACGAAATCGTTGTCATCGGTTATGGTGTAGCTAAGAAGAACGACTTGACTGGTTCTGTTACTGCACTCAAGCCAGATGAGAAGAACCATGGTATCATTACATCTGCACAGGATATGATCCAGGGTAAGATTGCCGGTGTAAACGTTAACTCTGCAACGGGTGCTCCTGGTGAAGGTGCACAGATCCGTATTCGTGGTGGTGCTTCTCTTACTGCGAGCAACAACCCATTGATTGTTATCGATGGTATGCCTATGGATAACAATGATACAAAGGGTGTTAACAACCCTCTTTCTCTTGTCAATCCTAACGATATCGAGAGCTTCACTGTATTGAAAGATGCTTCTGCTACAGCCATCTATGGTTCCCGTGGTTCTAATGGTGTCATCATCATTACCACCAAGAAGGGTCGTAGCGGTCAGAAGCCACAGGTTTCTTACAATGGTACAGTCTCAGTAAGTACTATTGGTAAGAAGTTGGATGTGATGAACGCATCAGAATACGTTGACTTCATCAAGAACTATTATGGCGAAGGTTCATCTGCCTACCAAGGCTTAGGTTGGAAGGAATACAATGCTGATGGTACACCTAACTATGCTGCCGGCACATACGATACCGACTGGCAGGATGAGATTTACCGTGCAGCTGTCAGCCATGAGCATAATGTCAGCTTATCAGGTGGCATCAATAAGAAATCATGGTCAATGCCTTACCGTGTCAGCGTTGGTTACACAGGTCAGGAAGGTATCCTGAAGGGTTCTGACTACAAGCGTGTTACAGCTGGCTTCAATCTCAGTCCTTCTCTGCTCAACAAGCACCTCAACCTGAATGTAAATGGTAAGTATTCTTACTCAAAGACAGTTCCTGGTGGACAGGATGCCGTTGGTGCAGCTATCACAATGGACCCTACCCGTCCTGTTAAGAGCAGTGACGAAAAATTCAAGAATTGGGGCGGCTATTGGCAGTGGGCACAAGAGAGTAAATCATACGACCCAACCTTCCCATACGACCGCAATTCCGATGCTCCAGCCAACCCTGTTGAAAAGGTAGAGAACTACGGCTTTAACAAGAGTGCACACGTTCTCTTGGGTAACATAGAGGCAGACTATAAGATTCACGGTTTCGAAGACCTTCATCTGCATGTCAACTTAGCAGGTGAATATACCACCGGTGGTGAGTATGATCACAAGAATCCACAGTCTACCTACGCATACTACTATGGTGGAGAAAGTGAAAATACAGAAAAGAAGTATAACGTTGTAGCAACAGCCTATGCTCAATATACCAAGGACTTCAACAAGGCTAACCACTTTGATATCACAGCTGGTTACGAGTATAGCCACATGAAATATTGGGGAGACCAATGGAGCAGAACCATGTATCCATCTACCTACGAAGGAAAGAATGACAAGGGTGAAGCTCTTGCTGGTACAGAAAAGGCTTACGATACTAGCAGATGGAGAGGTCAGACTTATCTCGTGAGCTGGTATGGTCGTGCCAACTATTCTTTGTTGGATCGTTACCTTCTTACATTTACCGCACGTTATGATGGTTCTAGCCGATTTGCAGACGGACACCGTTGGGGTTTCTTCCCTGCTGCAGCCTTCGCATGGCGTGTTAAAGAAGAAAGTTTCTTGAAAGATGTTGACGCAATCAGCGACTTGAAACTTCGTTTGGGTTGGGGTAAGACTGGTCAGCAGGATACTGGTAAAGAGTATTATACCGCTACATACAAGAAGAGTACAAGTAATCACTTCCTCTATCCTATCGGTGGCGGCGACAACACTGGATTGCTCTATCGTCCATTGGCATACAATGATGACCTGACTTGGGAGACAACCACTACTTGGAACGTCGGTCTCGATTACGGTATGTTCGACCAGAGACTGGTTCTCAACTTTGATGCATATTACCGCAAGACTACTGACCTTCTGAGTGAAACAACCATCCCAGCAGGCCAGAACTTCGACAACAAACTGTTGAAGAATGCTGGTACCTTGGAGAATAAGGGTTTTGAAGTTGCTGTAACAGGTCGTCCTATCCAGACCAAAGACTGGTTTGTTGAATTGAGCGTGAACGCAGCCTACAACAAGAACGAGATTACTGAGCTTGCAGGCGGTCGCGATATGATTGAAGCAGGAATGACGGTAGGTCAAGCCCAGCCAATCACCTATCATAAGGTAGGTAAGCCAGCCAACTCTTTCTTGGTTTTCCAGCAGGTATACGATGAGAACGGACGCCCTATCATGGGTTGCTACGTAGACCGCAATGGTGATGGTTCTATTGACGAGAACGATAGATACTTCTACAAGAATATCGTAGCTCCTTGGACAGGCGGTTTCAGCTTCAAGGTTTCATACAAGAACTGGGATCTTGGAAGTAACTTCCGTGCAAGTTTTGGAAACTATCTCTACAACGGATACGCAGAAAGCAAGGCTAACACTTCTGTTCTCTGTAATCCAAAGGGATATTATGAGAATTGTACAAAGGAAATAGCAGCCTTAGGTTGGACTTCCTACAACTATCCTCGTACCGATTACTTTGTACAGAATGCAAGCTTCTTGAAGTGTGACAACATTACTTTGGGTTATAATTTTGACAATGTATTGAAGATGGGTAACTACAAGGGTATCTCAGGTCGTATCTACGCATCATGCTCTAATGTATTTACTATCACAAAGTACAAAGGTCTCGAGCCGGAACAGACATCAGGTAAGGACAGCAACGTATATCCACGCTGCCGCACATTCCTGCTCGGTTTGAACCTCAACTTCTAACAATTTAAAATAGATTTCAATATGAAACTCAATAAATTCAAAACATTCGTCCCTGCTGCAGCTCTTCTGCTTTCAGCAAGTTTGTGCTCTTGCATGGATGATTTGGACAAGGGAAACATTGATCCAAATGGTGACGCAAATCCAAACATAACAGGCTTGTATAGCAAGTGCTATGCTGGACTTATTATGGAAGGTAATGATGGTAATGCCGATTTCAATATTCAAGACAACGGCAAATCCACATTGCTACGTAACATATACAACTTCAACGAGTTACCTACTGACGAATCAATCTGTTGGTGGTCAGATGGTGGTCTCACTGAGATCAGCTACAACCAGTTCAAAGCTGATAATGAAACTCTGAAGTATTTGTACTATCGTATGATGTCTAATATCTCATACGAGAATCATTTCTTAGGACTCGAGGCTGCAAAAGAAGATAAGACCAAGTATGCAGAGGTACGTGTTATCCGTGCTTACCACTATTTATTGATGCTTGACTTCTGGGGCGACCCTTCATTCACAGATAAGATTTCGGCAGAGACTCCACGTCAGGCTCACACCTACAATGCTAATTATGATGCAAGCAAGAGTTACACTCGTGCTGAGCTTCTTCAGTTGGGTCGTGAGTTCCTCTTCAACTGGGTTAAGGACGAATTGCTCGCTGCCGAGCCCGACTTATTGGAGGCAAAACCAGAGACTGACACCGATGCTGACTATGGTCGCGTAGACAAAGGTACATGCTGGTTGCTCTTGAGCCGTCTGTATCTCAATGCAGGTACATACCTCAACAACGATGGTCAGAACAATCCTTACTGGAAAGAGGCGCTTGAATATGCCGAGAAGGTTATCAACTCACCATATGCCCTCTTCGATGAAAGCAAAATGTCTGCAGAGGCCAAGGCTAACGGCTACAAGCCATACGATCTGCTCTTTATGGGCGACAATGGTTCGAATGGTGCCAGTTGCGAGGCTCTTCTTCCATTGATGCAAGATGGTGACAAGACTCAAGGATGGGGAGGTTCACTCTTCTTCGTTGCAGCAAGTATAGATGAAAAGTCCAGAACTGTTACAGGTGAAACATTAGGTACATCTGCTACCAACTGGTCAGGTATGCGTGTTCGTCCTTCATTCTTAACCAAATTTGTCAATAACCCTTCGGATTTCGAAGGTAAGACTGCTGAACAGATTCGCGCTATGGGTATTGATGACCGTGCCATGATTTGGGGTGTAGACCATAAATTAGCCCTGGGCAAGAATGACGCCTTCAAACAGGGACTCACCATTGTAAAATGGAATAACGTTTACTCCAACCATGGAACTACACACGATACCTTCTGTGTAGATACAGACTTCTTCCTCTTCCGTGTAGCAGAGGCTTACCTCAACGCTGCTGAAGCAGAAATGCATCTTAACGGCGCAAATTCTGCTAAGGCTAAGGGATGGATTGATGCTCTTCGCAAGCGTGCCCACGCAGAACCACGTTCAACATATTCTCTTGAAGACGTGCTTGATGAGCGTGCCCGTGAGTTGTACTGCGAAGGTTTCCGTCGTACTGACCTGATCCGTTACAACCAGTTTGGTGGTGCTCAGGCTACATACAATTGGGAATATAAGGGTGGTAACGAGAAGGGTACAACCTTCGACAAGAAGTTTAATGTATATCCTCTCCCATCTTCTGAGCTTCTTGCCAACCCGAACCTGACACAGATTGACGGATATAACGAGGTTCAAAACTAAAGTATTATAGAATTATAAAAGTAAACGCAATATGAAGAATAAATATATAATTGGTGCTATGCTTGTCGGCATCATCAGCTTATTCGCATCATGTTCGGATGACAACGACTCAAACCCAACGCTGATTCAGCCTACGGAGTTCAAGTTGAATACTCCAGAATATGTAAATTCTACTATTGACTTGGAGCATTCTACAGGACTTGGTCTTACATGGTCACAGCCTAAGTACACTGCCGACAATGCCCCAATCAATGTAACATACGAGGTACAGGTATCTCCAACCAATTCTTTCACGGTTTCTACAGATGAGGCTGCAGCAGATGAAAGTGGCGAGAAAGTTGCCGATTACGCAGCACTCAGCCACACTACACTGGAATGTAAAACTTCTGCCTCTGCTGAAGAAATAGATAAGGCATTGGTGAAAATTCTTAAATGGACAGAAGGTAACGTTCCTGCAGAGCAGGATGCGTATGTACGTGTGAATGCTTTCATCCTTGAGGGCACAAATCGTCTAAATCCTATCGCATCTAACTCTGTACAACTTAAGGTAAGACCTTATTATGTTGAGTTGAAGGATGCTACTCCAATAATGTGGTACCTTGTAGGTAACATGTTCGGTGGCAAGTGGGCTGGTGATAAGATTACTGGTACAGATAATCTTCCTATGTTCTTAAAGCCTAACTTCTCTTATGATAAGAAGACTGGTACAGGTGAGATTGAATACACCAACTACTTCCTTACTGGTGCTTACAACGACAAGGCTGAGTGTGCCGACGCTGGATTCAAGATTCTGCCTGCAAGCTTCAGCTGGGATTACAGTATGAATGCTGATGGTGGAAAAGCTGGTACAATCGTCTATCGTGGTGATACTGGTAGCGACGGTGGTCATATCGTAGCTCCAGAAGCTGGTTACTACACCATTACCATCAACACAGCAAACAATACTGCTACAATGGTGAAATATGAGGATGAAGTTAACAAGACCTATGGTACTATCCAGATTGCTGGCTCATTCAACGAGTGGGCAGATACTCCAATGCTTCCTTACAACACGGAAGGCGTTGAGAACCACGCTTGGTATTATGTAATGGAAGTTCCTGCTGGCGAGACTGCACAGTTCAAGTTCAAGATTGCAGGATCTTGGGATACAAGCTGGGGTTATGGCAAAGCAGACGGCGATATCAATATGTTCGGTAAGTGTGAGGCTGGTGGCAAGAACCTCGGCTTGGCAGAAGGCAAGTACGTCATCTCATTCAACGACATCACAGGTGCATTCAGCATCGTTAAATTGTAAATCACTTAAAGTATAGACAATTATGATTAAGAAAATATTATTGGGAATGACCCTGCTGATGTCTATGGTATCTTGTACCGAGGACTACACAGACTGGGCTAACCCACAGACAAATCCTGAGGAGGAAGCTGTATCATTTGGAAACGGTAGCGTTACTCCAGAAGGTGTCATCAACTTGGCAGATGTTACAGGAGATAAGGTAAAAGTAGCGAGCATTGTTGCTCCTACTTCTACCAAAGATACTTACACGCCTAGTTTCAAGATTAATTTCGATGGTCAGTCATTCGACATTGATGCTGATGGTAACATGGCAAAAGCTGACTTGGTAAATTACATCACCAATAAGTATGGCAAGCGCCCTACAGAGCGCGACATCGATGCTACTCTTGACGCATGGGTAAGCAATGGCTCAACAGCCGTGAAGATGACAACATCTGAAACATTCCAGGTTAAGGCTATTCCTGAGGCTCCGGTTATCGAAAACGGCTATTATCTCGTAGGCGATATGTTTACTGTCAAAGGCGGTGATGATGCCGTAGTCTTTGACGGTTGGAATAATGTAAGTGCTAAGCAGGCATTCAAGCACAGCGACAATGATGTATATGACGATCCTATCTTCACCATAAGCTTCGAGACAACCAAGGCTGACCAGTATTGGAAGATTATTCCTAAGAAGAACGCTGATGCCGGTAACATCTGGGCTGCTGGCGTAGTAGGTCCTAAGGTTGACGGCGACGCCAGCATGACTGGTGCGCTGACCAACGGTGACGCTAAGGCTGGTAAGATTGCCAAGGCTGGTAAGTATAAGCTCACCATCAACATGATGGACTACTCTTATACCATAGAGGAGGTTAACTACGATCCATTCATCTACTTCATCGGTAGCACTGATGTTTGGAGTTCTTCTGACCAGAAGCTTGCTCTCGTAGATGACGCTAAGGGCGTATACACTGGTTTCGTTTATATAGCCGATCCTAATAACGCGGGCTACGAGTTCAAGTTCCAGCGTATAGCAGGAAAATGGGATAGAGCAATCGCAGCAAGTGACTTCGTTACATTTAAAGAATCTGCTATCGGTGCAGCCAATGGAAATCTCGGTGTAAAAGACGGAGAAGGTGTTTACTACATGGATGTAAATCTCTCTGAAGGCACAATCGAAGCCACTAAGGTTACAACAATGGGACTCATCGGCAAATTCCAGGAATGGGATGAAACTAAGGATGTACCCATGACATGGAATGCCGAAGAGTATTGCTTTGAGGCAACAAATGCAGGTGTAACTGCAGATGGTTGGAAGTTCCGTATGAATAAGAAATGGGCTGTCAACCTCGGTGGAAGTCTTAACAACCTGACAGCAGGTGGTAGCGACATTAAGGTCGCTGGTAACACTATCAAGTTGTATCCAACAAGAAAGACAAAAGACAATATCTACTGCACAGTAGAATAAGTATTTGTTTCATCATAATAAAAATAGTATAACCAATAGGCGGCTCTCAATTCCGGGAGCCGCCTATTTTTTCTTTCTCCTCATCCTTTTCAAGTATTTTTCCCTAAAACCTTGGAAGTTACGAGGAAAAGTCGTATCTTTGCATAAGAAAAGCTGCACTCGGCAAATTGAAAGCAAGCTTTCTTTGCGCTCGTTTGCATTTTCTTTGCCACCAAATAGCTTAAAAAAAATTTTAGTTTATGTAAAACTTGGGTTAAAGATAATGAATCTGTGTGAATCTGTGAAATCTGTGGGAGTTTTTTATGTCCCACGGATTTCACAGATTTACACAGATTTTTTATGCCCTGGGCTAGCAGCTTCAGCCTTTACCTTTCCGCAGAGTGCAGTGTGAAGTATTTTTGCTTATTCCGTTGTCTGTACATCAGAGGCGGCTTTAGGAGATAATTATTATTAAAAAACTAGAAAACATTTGGCGGTCTCGTTTTTTATTGCGTAATTTGCGTTGCGTAAAAAGCGCAATGAACGTTTGTATAATGAATGATAACAAGATATGGCAAGATTGAACAATCCTTTTGTGGTATATGGCTATAAGGGCGCAGAGTATTTCTGCGACCGCCAGAAAGAGACGGAGAAAATGATTTCTTCGCTGCATAATGAACGTAACATCACGTTGGTTGCCCCACGCCGTATGGGTAAGACGGGATTAATTCATCATGTATTCCATCAGATGGAGGAGCAATACGCGGAAGTGAAGTGTTTCTATCTCGACATCTTTGCCACCAAGAATCTGGAGCAGATGGTGCAACTGATGGCTTCTGAAATCATCGGAAAGCTGGATACTGTTTCCCAATCAGCCCTTCGGAAGGTACAGGAATTCTTCAGCTGCTGGCGTCCTACTCTGACGATAGATGAATTGACAGGCATTCCTTCTTTTTCTTTAGACTTGAAACCGAGTGAAGGGAAGGAGAGTTTGAAGCGAATCTTTGAGTATTTGAAGCAATCGGGAAAGCGATGCTACATTGCCATTGATGAGTTTCAGCAGATATTAAGTTATCCGGAGGATGGGGTTGAGGCGATGATCCGTTCTTATATCCAGTTTTTGCCGAATGTATATTTCGTGTTTTCGGGCAGTCAGCAGCACATGATGCAGGAGATGTTTCTGTCGGCAAACCGTCCTTTCTTCCAGAGTTCGCTGGTGTTGTCTTTGCCTTGCATCGGGGAGCAGGTGTATCGGGAGTTTGCCAACCGCTTGTTGGCATCTCAGCACAGGTCGATAGATGAATCTACCTTTTCTTATATTTATCAGCAGTCTGATCGTGTAACCTGGTATGTGCAGTCGATATTGCATGGCATCTACGAGCATGCTTCTTTCGAGATTACGAAGTCTCTGGTAGATGAGGTGATTCTGGAGCTGATTGAGGAGCAGGCGATGACTTATCAGAACTATTGTGCCTGGCTAACCGAGAACCAGCAGATGCTTTTGGGGGCGATAGCTCGTGAGCATTTGGTATCTTCGCCGTTGAGCCAGCAGTTTATCAGCACCCACCATCTTCCAGCTACGAGCAGCGTGAAAACGGCATTAAAGGCATTGGTAGATAAGCAGCTGGTAAGCAAGACTCCGACTGGCTATCTGGTTAGCGACCGCTTCTTTGCGAAATGGCTGGTGAGAGGAGGAATCATAGCCAACTGAGGAAGTGAAAATTACGTCCCGATGCAGCATTTGCTACGTCCCGACGCAGCAAAAAATACCTCCCGACGCAGTAACAGATACGTCGGGACGTAATTTCAGAAGCATCCTGGTTCCCATCAAGTGAGCCTCTTTCGCATCATGTACGTCATTGCGCAAGTTCATACGTTTCATTGAGTCTACGGATACGACTGCGCTGGGTTAAAGATACGACTGCGCTGGGTTAAAGATACGACTTCACTGGGTGGAAGATACGACTTCACTGGGTGGAAGATACGACTTCACTGGGTGGAAGAGTCAATTTCGTTGGCAGAATGAAGTGGCTGAAGTAGCTGAATGAAGCACTTGAAGTAGCATAAAGAAGTACTTGAATAAGGCGATTGATGTTGCTGAATTTTCAACTATAAGTTGACTGAACTTTAGCATGCGGTTCAAGAACGGGCTGAAGGCCCAAAAGCTCCTAGCCCAGGGCATCGCCCTGGGTATAATAGCAAACAGCAAGGCGCCCTGTAAGGGCAAAAGCTTCGTAAATATTTGATCTCTTTGAAGCTTTTGCCCTTACTATTATATTTGCACTTGGAAAAATAAAGAGGTGAAATTCTTTATATCTGCAAACTTTTGTTAACTTTGCAGAAAATTAGATAAGTACAATAAAAAAAGAAGAATACTCCATATCCAGCGTTAACCCTGTGCCCTTTCTAGCATAGTAAAGGCTTAGCCCTGTTTGGGGAACTGGATATTTTCTGAGCAGAAGCTTGAGAGTAAATTAGCCTGCTTGTGTAGAACAAGACAGGACTCGTAGTATAGTTGTAGCCGCTCAGAAAGGAGCACCCTTCTTATTAAAAACTTTATTCAAAATGCAAATATACGGAATAGATTTGGCAAAAGAGAAATTTGACGTAAGTTTTTTCGACTTGACATCAAAAAAAGTATCAAACCAACCTTCACATAAGGTTGTAACGAACAATTTAAAGGGTATTGGAAAGTTTTTTAAAGGCCTTCCTAGCGATGCTGTATTGGTTGCTGAGCATACCGGAGTTTATGGTGATACCCTCTTGAAGTGCTGCATGGATAGCAATGTAAAGATTGCCTTTGTGGGTGGATATGTCATCCATAGATATAGAGCTACCCCTGACCGTGCCAAGGCGGATGTCCTGGATTGTGCACTGCTCAGAGATTTTGGAGAGAGATATCCTGATAAGCTGAAATACAAGACGTTTCCAGAAGAGGCTCTATATGAGCTTCGTCAATTGGCACGCCACCGAGAAATGCTTGTAGAACAGCGTAAGCAGCTAATAACAGCCGACAGGAGCGAGGATTGTCGTCCTATCAGAAGTCTTGCCGTCAAGCGAAGCATGGACCGTATCAAAGAGATGTTGGACACGGAAATTGCAGAGACGGAAAAAGAAATGTTGAAAGTCATAAATGGACATGAGAGCATTCACCACAACTATGAGCTTGTTAAAAGTGTCGATGGAGTTGGGCTGATTACCGCAGTAGAACTATTGGTAAAAACAGAGAATTTCACAAAAATAACTACAGCGCGCCAATATGCTGCTTATGCAGGAACTGCGCCATACGAAAAATCATCGGGGAAAATGGACAAGGGAGCACATATATCCAAGATTGGTAATAGACGGTCAAAGACCTTGTTGTACATCTGCGCAGAAAGCGCCAGATTGCACAACAAGGAGATTAAACTGTATTACGAGAGACGTACTTTAATAGATAAAAAGCCGCGTCATTATGTACTAAATGCCATAGCAAACAAGTTGCTAAGGATCATATTCACCCTCGTGGAAAAAGGTGAATACTATGACGCAAACTTCATCAGGCAAGACCCAAGGGTCGTTAAATATAATTAACGTTAAAAAATACGCTCAAAGCTTGCTCAATTAGAGTAAAACAGGGCGACAGGTTTGCGTCCATGATTACCCAGGGCGATGCCCTGGGCTAGGAGCTTCTGCCCCCTTCAGGGCGTGTGAGGCAAAACTTGCGAAAGTCCAGCTAGCCTCTACTTATTCCTTTAATTTCTGGATTTCCTCCAGTGGAAGTTCGGTGGCTGTTGATACTTGCTCATCAGAAAGGCCCATTGACAAAAGGCGGCGAGCTGTGGCTAGCTTTTCTTTCGCCATTCCTTTTTCCATTCCTTTTTCCATACCTCTCTTCTCATCAAACTTTCTGGTGGCATATATATCACGCATATTCTTGATGTCCTCGTCATATAGCTCTAGTTCCTCTCGAGAGAGCTTGCGGAGGTCGCCTATTTCTGCCAACTTGCGGAAGACTGGATACTTCTCGCTGAATGGTATCTGTTCAAACATGTTCATATTCTTCCCTCCTTTTTATGTTGTTTTATTCTTTAGATTCTCTTGTGGTTTCTATAGAAAATTTCAGCACTCCTAAATTTACCCCAAAAGTCAATCTGCGCATTTTTAATGGCAGCTTATCTGCGAAGACTTCGTTCATGGCAGCTTGTATCTTACCTTCTGTTGCTTTGTCTGGTAAAATACCATGCTCCTTTGCATCTTCATTCACCTTATCTATGGTTCTTGCCAACTTGCGAAGTTGAGTGAAAGTATCAATGATGGCAATGGTTGTACTGATGGCTAAATCACCTTTCAGAATTGTGGCAAGCATATAAAGTCCTTGTTCAGTAAATGCGTGAGGTGCAACAGTGGAATGCTTGAGGGTATTGAACCGGTGGAAATTTTCCACCAGTTCCTGTTTCTCGCTGCTATTCAGTTCAATAATATAACCAGGGGGAAACTTTTTGGGGTTATTTTTAACCGCTTTGTTTATATCTCTGGTTTCTACTCCATACAATTCCGCAACATCTCTGTCAAGGATGACTTGCGTATCCCTGATGACAATGATTTTACTTTCTGTTTTTACAATATCTTCTTGATGTCCCATAATTTCTTTTTTTTAAGCTATTCGGAGACAAAGATACGACTTTTCCTCGTAACTTCCAAGGTTTTAGGGAAAAAATACTTGAAGGGGGGGGGAGGAGAAAAAGAAAATAGGCAACTCCCGGATTGGAGGAGAGTCGCCTATTCTATGAGTTTTTAACCAAATCAGTAAAGTTCGACCAACTTTCAACTTTGAATCCTCTTAGATCTCTGACTGATTTCTTAAACCACTCTATTTTAGAAAGCTCCATAACTGTTTTTACAAGTGCAGTCAAATCATCATTCATCGTCATGTATGTACTGCCTTGCACCCACTCGAAACCATTCTTTTTTAGAAGCTCTTTTATTTCGTAGTAAGCTTTGTTGTAAGGTTCGCCATAGTATTTCTGTAAATCAGAAATTACCATATCAAATGCTAGTGCGTACATACTGCCTCCTTTACTGGTTCAAATAAGTCCTTATATCCAAAGAATATGTTTCCATCTGCGGTTTTTGCGGAGATGACAATTCCTACGAAAGGATTGTTCTCAACTTCAATCACTTCGCCCTGTGTCCAGTCTTTGGCATGTGTCAAGTCTGGAGATATTAATACTTTGTCGCCTGTTCTCATAATCATAAAAATATAAATGTTGTACTTATTCGGTGCAAAGAAAATGCAAACGAGCGCAAAGAAAGCTTGCTTTCAATTTGCCGAGTGCTGCTTTTCTTCTGCAAAGATACGACTTTATCCTGAAACTCGCAAGGATTTAGGGTGGAAAAGTTTTTTGAGAAGAAAATAGGCGGCTCCCGATATGTTCGAGAACCGCCTAGTAATCTCTACTTATTCCTTCAATTTCTGGATTTCCTCCAGTGGAAGTTCGGTGGCTGTTGATACTTGCTCATCAGAAAGGCTCATTGACAGAAGGCGGCGAGCTGTGGCTAGCTTTTCTTTCGCCATTCCTTTTTCCATACCTCTCTTCTCATCAAACTTTCTGGTGGCATATATATCACGCATATTCTTGATGTCCTCGTCATACAGCTCTAGTTCCTCTCGGGAGAGCTTGCAGAGGTCGCCTATCTCTGCCAACTTGCGGAAGACTGGATACTGCTCGCTGAATGGCATCTGTTCAAACATGTTCATATTCTTCACTATATAAATCCAACAATCAAATATATCCATACACTCTGCCTCCGTGTGCTTGTCGAACAATGGCTGTTAGATTAATTATAATACAATGTTTGTAATAGAGTATTTCATTCTAAGCACTGTTTGATTAAGTCGTGAGCATCTTTTGCATGATATACTCTACCTGCTTTAACATCTTCTAGGGCTTCTTCAATACCACTTTTCTTTTCGGTTTGAATAACCTAGCCAAACTTCTTTGCCAGTTCCTTTAATAAGTTGAAGTCAACTTGCGGAACAGTTATAGTTGTTTTTATATTATTTATAGCTACATCCATATTGCTTTACTTTTAATGTTATTTTTAATGCTGCCGCAAAGATACGACTTTTCCTCGTAATTTCCAAGGTTTTAGGGAAAAATGTTGAGAGGGGGATAAAGAAAAAATAGACGGCTCCCGGAAACGAGAGCCGCCTATTGGATGTTATTCTTGATTCCATTCGTTGAGTCCCTTTTCGATTTCTTCAATGGAAGGAAGGCTGCTGCGAAAATCTTTCGGCAGAGCTTGACCTAATTCATAGTCAGATACACCAATTGGCTTCTGTATATCACGAAGTGCATATTCTGCTTTTATTCTGTCTTTGGTCTTGCAGAGAAGCAAGCCGATAGTCTTGTTGTCGCCTTCTCTGCAAAGCGTGTCATCTATGGCAGAGCAATAGAAATTGAGTTTACCGATGTATTCGGGCATGAAGTCAGTGGCTTTCAATTCTATAACTAAATACCTGTGCAAAAAGGTGTTATACATCAGCATATCGATATAATAGTCATCACCTGAGACTTCAATGTGATATTGTCTTCCCATAAAAGCGAAGCCAGCTCCCATTTCGACCAAGAATTTTTCGATATGTTTGATGAGCCCAATCTCGATGTCTCTTTCGTCATATTGGTCGGTGAAAGTGAGCATGTCGAAAATATAAGGGTCTTTCAATAATGATTTAACCTCTAGTGCTTCTGTAGCAGGGAGCGTTGTGTCGAAGTTATTGGCGAGAGCGCCATGCTTGCCATAATAATCGAGCTTGATGGCTTCTGTTAAGTATCTTGTCTGCCAATGCCCTATAATGCATTGTATCATGTACCAATATCTTGCTTGAATATTTTTTACTTGCTGTATGAGAATTATATTGTGAGTCCAAGATAAGTGCTTGATAGGTAGTTCGGTCGGGGCGTTTCCTAATTGCGCAATCATTGATTGCGTAATTGGGATATTTCCAACTTTAGCCATGGTCAACTCCTTGTTGTACTCATTATAGAACTGCATCATGCACTGCATGTTTCTTACGGAGAATCCTTTCCTTTCAGGATACTCATTCTTAAGATCTACAGCTAGGCGCTGTAGAGTCTTCTTGCCCCAACCATCAGCCTCTTGGCTTTTGGTAAGCATTTCACCGATGTCCCAATTCATACGGAGCAACTCCTCGTTTGCTGCGTACATGGCTTTTTGTTGGGCAAAAGAAACACGATGCTTGATTTGTCTCAACAAAGACGGATAACCTTGAAAGTTTCCCATGCCTAATTCTTTTTGTTCAATTTCTTGTTTCATATAGAAGATTGTTTGTTCCAATCTGCAAAGAAAATGCAAAATCATCATTCATCGTCCTTTGCAGGTTCAAATAAGTCCTTATATCCAAAGAAGATGTTTCCATCTGCGGTTTTTGCGGAAATGACAATTCCTACGAAAGGATTGTTCTCAACTTCAATCACTTCGCCCTGTGTCCAGTCTTTGGCATGTGTCAAGTCTGGAGATATTAATACTTTGTCGCCAGTTCTCATATTCACAAAAATATAAATGTTGTACTTATTCGGTGCAAAGAAAATGCAAACGAGCGCAAAGAAAGCTTGCTTTCAATTTGCCGAGTGCAGCTTTTCTTATGCAAAGATACGACTTTTCCTTATAACTTCCAAGGTTTTAGGGAAAAAATACTTGAAAAGGGGGAGAAGAAAAAGAAAATAGGCGACTCCCGGAATTGAGAGCCGCCTATTGAATGTTATTCTTTAATCTTCTAATAATCTCCAAATGTTTAGGGGGATATTATTCTTCCTTGTTTTTTAGCAAGTCCATCATTTTCTTCATATCAGGCAAAGCCTTGCGTAACCTTTCAGGCATGTCATCCAACGTCTTGTAGGTAGCAACTCCCATCGGCTTGCTGTAGTCTCGAACAGCATATTCTGCATAAGAGTAGTTTGCTGATTGGCAAAGAATGATTCCAATAGACGGATTCTCGTGTGGCTTACGCACCTTGTCGTCGAGAATTTGGAGATAGCCAAAAAGTTGCCCAAGATAAGAGGTCTTAAACTCGCCAAGTTTTAGCTCTATGCAAACCATAGCGTTCAATTCTCGATTGAAAAACAGCAGGTCTGGGAATTGTTCAACACCATAGATTTCCAAATGGTATTGGTTGCCGATGAAAGCAAAGTCTCTGCCAAAGGTCATGATGAAATTCTTGATGTTCTGAACGATGCTTTGTTCTACAACTCGTTCGTCGACATCTATTTTTTCGCGTTCCCCAATCTCTTCTACATTGATAAAGTCAAGTAGATATTCATCCTTGAACATTTCTACTGCACGTCGAGCTTCCCTAGGATTGTTGATGGTCCTGGTAAAATTGTTAGGCATGCGTCCTTGGCTATGGTAAGCATCCTCCTTTATAAGTTGGCGGAGCTTCTTTACGGAAAGATGTTCCTCTACAGTGCGGTGAATATAATAAAAGCGTGCCGAAGTTTCTTTTGGTCCACTAATGATGGCAGAGTGGTGTGTGAATGGTACTTTAAAGAAGTCCTCAACAGGAAAATCTGGAATATTAGAAATAGATAAAGTATGGAATATATCTATCTGATTTTCACTATTTTGTAATTCAGCGGTTGCAACCGCTGAATTCTCAAAGCACAATTCGGCGGTTGCAACCGCCGAATTGCTGTCAAGCATATTCCATGCTTCATAAAAACGTCTCATATCCTTCATTTGAGTTTCCGAGAATCCTCAAAGACCTGGTAGTTCCTTGCGAAGTTGTTCGCTGATGGATGCTAATACGCCCTCGCCCCATACTCCTTTGCGGGTATGTTGTGAAAGATATTTTCCGATGGCAAAATATAAAGCAAGTTGTATGCGGTTCACACCTTTGGCTGCTTCATATTGTCCTTGAAGTATGGCTGTCTTTATAGCGTTGACAGCATTGTTATATTGTATCAAACTATCCATAGAGTAATGTTTTAATTTGGTCTTCTAACAGAAGGCATACGGATTTTGGGACAAAGAAAATGCAAACGAGCGCAAAGAAAGCTTGCTTTCAATTTGCCGAGTGCAGCTTTTCTTATGCAAAGATACGACTTTATCCTGAAACTCGCAAGGATTTAGGGTGGAAAAGTTTTTTTGAGAAGAAAATAGGCGGCTCCCGATATGTTCGAGAACCGCCTAGTAATCTCTTCTTATTCCTTCATTTTCTGGATTTCCTCCAGTGGAAGCTCTGTGGCTGTTGATACTTGCTCATCAGAAAGGCCCATTGACAGAAGGCGGCGAGCTGTGGCTATCTTTTCTTTTTCCATACCTTTCGCCATACCTTTTTCCATACCTTTCGCCATACCTTTTTCCATACCTTTCGCCATTCCTTTCGCCATACCTATTTCCATCCCTTTCTTTTCATCAAACTTTCTGGTGGCATATATATCACGCATATTCTTGATGTCCTCGTCATACAGCTCTAGTTCCTCTCGGGAGAGCTTGCGGAGGTCGCCTATTTCTGCCAGTTTGCGGAAGACTGGATACTTCTCGCTGAATGGCATCTGTTCAAACATGTTCATATTCTTCACTATATAAATCCAACAATCAAATATATCCATACACTCTGCCTCCGTGTGCTTGTCGAACAATGGCAGTTGGAGGTACACAATACGCATTCTGTCGGACACTCGCTGGCGTGTCTGCAAATCGGTAAGCACCAAATCGGTGCGAAACTCCTTTAATATCGGACTTTGCGATACAAAGTCCATGAAACATACCGTATAGACTGGAGCCAAGTGGTAGTCCCAGATTCCACGAATGCCCTGCTGCACAATGGCACGTGCCGTGTAATACAGTGCCCTGTCGGCAAAGTATTCCTGTTCTTTCTTCTGCATCTCGACGATGACATGCTTGCCCTCGTTTGTGACGCAATAGACATCGAAGACCACACCGCGGTCATCGGGGCGCAAGCCAAGTTTTTCGGTCTTGGCAAACGTCACGTCCTTGATTACCAACTCGTCTTCAAACAGTCCGTTGAGGAATGTTATCAGGCATTCTTTAGTGTCTTCGCTTCCAAAGATTCGCTTGAAAGCCCAGTCAACACGTGGGTCTATAAATCTTGCCATCTGCTTACGCTTTATAAGGTCGTGGACGCAATATTGCTATTCGCCTGCAAATATACGACTTTTCCTCGTAACTTCCAAGGATTTAGGGGAAAATGTGGGGATGATAATAAAGAAAAAATGAGGGGTTCAATATAAAGTCACCTTCAGAAATAGCTTTTCAAAAATAATAATTAAAATAGTTCATTTTCCATACACAACCATTAGAATATACTTATAGTTACCCCACAGTTACCCCACAGTTAATGAAAGTAATTACTGTAATAAGAGATAACATGATGTCCGCCAAGGGGATAATGGAATGTATAAAGTTGAAAGATAAGAGTTATTTCCTTGATAAATATCTATATCCCGCAATGAAAGAAGGCTATGTTTAACAACTATATCCTGAAAATCCGAAACATCCGAAACAGAAATATATGCTCACAGAAAATGGCAAGGCATTATTGAAATAGAAAGATGATTGAGAATTAGCTATGGTGAGATGGATGATAACAATACCGCAACTTATACGATGCAAGGAAGCAATTATAACAATGCAAACGTTTTGCGGAGCCGCTTATCATTATATTACGGTTGTACAACTAAAAGGGTTATAGTTGTACGACTAAAGAGGTTATAGTTGTACGACTAAAGGGTGTATAGTTGTACGACTAAAGGGTGTATAGTTGTACGACTAAAGAGGTTATAGTTGTACGACTAAAAGGTGTTGTCACTAGGCTCAGCAGAGGTGCTGACTGCAGTCAGCAGACCTGCTGACTAGGCTCGGCAGAGCTGCTGAGCCTAGTGGCAATGTCTGAGAAGGTATATTCCACCAGGGCAGACGCATTAAATATTTTGCACCAAAAGATACAAGTTATCACATTATTATTATATGCATCATCTTTCATAGAAGACAAAGAATGCGAATTCAACAAGCAAGTGCAAAAATCCATCACATTGTCTGTTGTTATGGACTTTATTTTTCCTGAAAATTTTATATCTTTGCGTCATGAAAATCATGGACTATTAGCGTTGGCACAATTAATTCTGCCATCAGAGATACTTTCAAATTTTGAAGTAGTACGTGTAGAAGAAGAGGCATCCCTTATTCGCATCTATCTTGATGAATCAGTTAAGGCTGATTAAAAGAGAACCCTTTGATTGAATCTAAAGGGTTCTGTGATGCCGTAACTATCCGTAACTTCCAAGGTTTTAGGGAAAAAATACTTGAAAAGGATGAGGAGAAAGAAAAAATAGGCGACTCCCGGAATTGAGAGCCGCCTATTAATTTTAAGTTTATTTGATGAAGCAAATGCTTACTTCTTTGTCATCACACATTTAGCAAAGCCTTCAGCCCAAGCATAAAGCTTGATGTCGTAAGTACCTGCTTCTACAGTGATGTTTCCACCATTCTTTGTTGTGAGGTTATCTAACTCTCCACCCCAACTGATGGCCCAATCGTCGTTGGCGCGGAACTTGATTTCACCAGCACTCAATGTGATGTTCTTAACTTCCCAGTAGCCATTAACTTCCTTGGTATCTTTATTGTAAGGAACGTAAGTCATATCTACGTCTGACTCCCAACCATTAGGTGATGCGCTACCAATGATTCCAATAGATGTAATAGGAGTCAGTTCGTATTTCTTCTCAGACAAATCAACATCTACCTGATAGTAACCTGCAGGTTCTGTAATAGTGATGTTGGCTGCATCTGGAGCAGTATTGAAGGCTGCGCCATAGTTGGTGCCCTTCCACTCTGGCTGAGTACAGAACTTGAAACCATTCTGGTTCAGGTACATGTAACCAGTGAATTTTACACCATCTTCACCTGCGAGATAGTCATTTGTTGCCCAGCCATTAGCATCGCCTGCCATATAGAGGATAGGCTTGCCTACAGAGTAAGACAGGTTGTTCATGTCGAGAGTTACAATCCATGTACCAGTACCTACGATAACCATTGACTGTGGAGTACCCCAACTGTCGCCAGTATAATAGATTGTACCAGAAGCATCTTCGCTACCATCTTTCTCGCAACCCATGACACCTTTGTTGATGACATTCCAGTTGCCGGTTTCATCCCACTTGCTGCCTTCGTAGAACTTAAAATAGTTCTTATCTTTCTCTGTGGTGACCTTGAGCTGGTAAACACCATCAGACACTTTGTTCATCCATACAGGTTCTTTTGGCTTCCATCCATTGCCATTAACTTCACCGAGCATGTAGTAACCTTTCTCATCGATAGCAGGAGTTGGGGATGGCTTAAGTTTGGCTGTAGTCGTACCTACGGTATTGATGGCAACGGCATCACCTGATGCCAAGTTGACAGAAACCTTAGACTCAACGTTGATGTCACGAGCAACGCTTGCGCGTGATTTGTTCTGGCTGCAGAGAATCTTCTCCAATTCTTTTGCGTCTACCTGAATGCTGTTACCGTTGATTTCGCCTTTAATGGCTTCGCCATTTACTTTCAAGTCTTTGAGTGTGAAACCTGTAACATCGGCATCTGATGAATTGACTGTGACGAGATTGATAATACCGTCATTGTCTGGCATGCTACTTTCAGCTTCAGTACCTGCTGCGAAAGTAATTCCGTATTTGGCAGCTGAGGCCTCCTGTGGATTGGTCTGAGGATTAGCCCAATCATCGTAGTCGCCGTTGCAGCTGGCAAGTGTAACACTTGCCAAGACTGCTAAGCTATATAATAATGTTTTTTTCATTGTGCTTTGGTCTTAATTATTTAACTTCTGCTGTGTAATTATCAAAGTCGATATACAACTTCTGTCCAACTTGGGTAGTTACAGAGTAATCTGCGCCCTCAGTCTCAGCCCAGCTGTTTACGATATCATATCTACGCCAGAAGACGTTGCCCTTGTGAAGAGTGAACTCTGTACGATACCAGTCTAAGTTGCCTACCTTGACAGCTGCGCGAAGCTCTGCGCTGGCAGTGAATGCAGGAGAAACCCATTTGCCATTCTTATCTGCTGGAGCTGTCAGAGCATAAGTGTCATCAAATGCCCAAGTACCAGACATCTCAACACTACCACCTAAGATGTAAACCTTTGTTGGGTAAACAGATAGTGTCCAGTCAATATTCTTCTTGTCTTCTGTAATCTTACCTTTGAACAAGAGAGTGTACCAACCTGCGTTGGCTACCTTGATTCTATGCTCTTCACCTTCTGAGATACCGGCGTTGGCCTCATCGTTGATTTCCTTGATACGGTTGTAACCGCGGTCGTCATTGTTCTCGGTACCCCACTTGAACTCACCACCAGCTGGCAAGTAGATTATACCATAGTAGTTACCTTCCAAACCAAAGACCTTAGGAATTGGTTTCCAACTCTTCCATGGAGTCTGGATAGAACTACCTATCAAGTAGAGGTTGTCAGTGAACTTAGCATCAGGAGCCTCATAAGTAGCCTTCACAGAACGCAAGGTGATGGTATTTGAGAATGTCTCGCCCAAACTTGTATCAGTAGCGTCTCCAATCACAGCGCGCAAGCGAATGTAAACAGGCATTTCTTCAGGAACACTTGTATCTGGATTTGCAGCCTGAAAGAGAGCTACTATAGCGTTGTTTATTTCATTTGCATTAACTTGCATATCGGCAGTTCTATAGAATGTCGCTAACTCTGTGTGAGTAGCAGTACCATCGCTGACGAATGCAGGATCGATAGATACCTGTACGTAATATCTCATAGAGTAAGGTACTCCACCATAGTTTGGCTGCGAACATGTCAATCTTAAACTTTTTGCACTGATGAGATCGTAAGTATTGTTTTCTGCTACGGCAGGAGTGTTCAATACAAATCCATCTGCAACATGACTCAAGTCCAATGTAGGGTTGCTGTCTCTGTCATCATCGCATGATGTAAAGAGCAAAGGGAGTACCAATGCTGGCAACAGCATGAATTTGAATATCTTTTTCATAATTCTTTCTTTTTTAATTTAATCTGTTAACCTAACAATTAGTATTTTGGGTTCTGTGTCATGTTAGGGTTGTTCTTAGTCTCATTGCCTGGAATAGGGTAGATATCGAAATGTGATTCAATACCTGCACCATTAGGTACACCACCCTTGAAACTCCAGAGGTACTTAGAACCTGTGAACAAGCCAAAGCGAACCAAGTCTGAACGACGGCGACCTTCCATAAAGAACTCGCGGCCCCATTCATCTATAAGAGTCTGCTCATCTACTGATGTAGCTTTTAAATCACGGTGAGCACGGTCCTGAACCAACTGGATGTCAGCCAAACCTTCCTGACTGCCGTTGAGACGGAACTTTGCCTCTGCGCGGGTCAGATAGATTTCTGCCAGGCGGAACAATGGAATGTCGGTGTCTGAAAAGTTCTGGTCATGCTGTGCTGTACCATCTGCGTGGAAATTGCTCCACTTTACGATAGCCGCACCATTCAGAGGGTCTGTGATAGCATCACCTGGATTGAGTGTACGAACTTTTCCACTTTCGCAGCCACCTACACCCATGTATAACAAAGCTCGATCGTCTTTTGCCTTTGCTATAACAGCGTCTGTGCCGATGCCTTTCTCATTATCTTTTGCGATAATCTGATCCTTTGTTGCATCAGTTAAAACATCATCTGTAGTTGCCATAGGAATATCTTTGTTAGGGAAGAACTTCTTAACCAAATCTTCGCGTGCAAAGATACATTTCCAAGGGTCAGCGGTACTTGCTGATGGCATGCCAGCTTTGGTGCAGGCTGCTACGAGATAAGTAGAACCGCCATACTGGCGAGTCTTCAAACCATCCTGACGAACAGCAAAGATGATTTCCTGCCTAGCCTCAGGATTGTAATCATTGTCGCCCATGAACAACTGCTGGTAACCGCTGTAGCCATTCTTTGCTTTTCGAGAAAGGTCGTATTTTTTGCTATTGATAATCTTGTCGCAATAATCGATAGCCTTCTGGTAGTCCTTAACCTGACCATCTGTATAAACAGCTGAGTTAAGTGCCAAACGAGCATGGAGGGCATAAGCTGCACCACGGTCGGCTCGTCCGAAATTCTCACTGTTATTATAAGCCCCCACCTCTGCCATCATAGGCTCGATGGTAGTCAACTCGTTGTCAAGCCACTCGTAGAGATCCTTGCCGCTCTTCTCAATAGGGAGATTGCTGTCGAAGGTTTCCTTGAAAGGAGCCTTGCGATACAGGTCGAGGAAATAATAGTAGTTCAGTGCACGGAGGAAGCGGACTTCTGCAATCTTATCTTCGCTCATCTTACCTGTCTGCTCGGAAATAAACTGGTTGTACAGGGTGATGTCGAAAATTAATCGCTGGTATGCCCAGTTTACTCGTGCATTACTCTTATCCCAGTTCATGTGGGTAATAGCGGCAATACCTTCATTGTCTTGCCATGCCCACAAAATTTCGTCTGTCATTAATTCTTGCAAGTTGAAGACGGTACGGATAAATCCGCTCTCACCCTCGTCTCCACTCAAGTCTGCTGAACCTGCAGGACCTTTCTGACCTGTAAGACCGAGGGTTGCATACTGTTTAGCCAAGAGGCCCTCCGCAGTATATGTTGGGGAAGACTGTGGATCAATGGACTTGATATTCAGTTCGTCTGCGCATGAGACAAAGCCCATGCACAACATACTTGCCATTGCAGTCGTTATAAATAGTTTTTTCATAATTGTCTCCTTTTTATTTTTAGATGTTAAGATTCAAACCAAGCTGGAAGCTTATTGGACGTGGGTAAGGATTACTGTCGATACCACTGCTTACCTCAGGGTCAATACCCTTATACTTGGAAATGATGAATGGGTTCTGAACTGTGAAGAAAATTCGACCACTGCAAATCTTCTCAGCACCAGCCTTAATCAATGCAGGGAAGCTATATCCCAATGTCATGTTTGTACACTTCAAGTAAGAAGCATTGCGTACGAAGTAGTCACTGGTGTTGGTTGCTTTTGAGGTTTTACCCCAGAAACCAAGATCAACAGCTTCTGCTGTAGTATTTCTGAAGATGTTGTCTTTATTGAGGTCGGCTAAAACTGCCTTCTCGTTCAAGAAATCGTAGTAAACATAGTTGCCGATAGAGGCATGGAATGCTGCACTGAAGTCCCAGTTCTTATAGATGAACTTGGTGGTGAGACCCATGATTACGTCAGGAGCTGGGCTCTTGTAGCAATAGCGGTCGTCATCATCGATTGTACCATTTCCGTCGCGGTCAACATACAGACCCTCGATAGGTTTGCCGTTTTCATCATAAACCTGCTGGAAAACATAGAATGATTTGATAGGCTGGCCTACCTTGTTTACCTGAATCTTGGTGTTGTTACCACGAGATACTTTATCTCCAGTCCATACCCAGTCTTGCAAACCTGCATCCAATTGTGTGATTTCGTTGTGGTTCCATCCTACGTTGTAGGTTACATCCCATATGAAGTCCTTTGTAACAATAGGCTTGACATCGAATGCCAATTCAACACCATAGTTTTCCAAAGAACCAATATTCTTCAGAAGCTGGTCGCCAAAGTTAGTACCACCGGCGATGGCAATTGTTGACAGAAGGTCGGTAGTCTTACGATAGTAACCATCCACATTCATACCGAAACGACCATTGAGAGCGGTGAAGTCTAAACCAGCATTGTAGGTTGTTGTCTTTTCCCAAGTCAATTCAGGATTGTATGCTGATGGACGCATGGTTATATAATATTTGTCACCAAATGGATACTGTGCATAAGTATCGCTGACTGTATATACAGGAGTATAGTAGAAGTCTGGAATACCATTCTGCTGACCAGTCATACCCCAACCCAAGCGGAGCTTCAACTCATCAAGCCATTTTGCGTCCTTCAAGAAAGGTTCGTTGTTAATCTTCCAAGCAAAGGCTGCAGCAGGGAAGTAACCCCACTTCTTGCCTTTTTTGAAACGAGAAGAACCATCGGCACGGAATGTTGCTGTAAGCAAATAGCGATCTAACAAGTTGTAATTAAAACGTCCGAAGTAAGATACCAATGAGTTGTGAGCCTTCCACATGGTGTTCTTCTGATACGTTGGACTATATATATAGTTCATTTTACCATCTGCTTCAACGAACTGAGGATTGTTGTCTCTCAAGTACTCATCAATACCACTTCCGTAGTTATAGCCTGTTCTGTGGTAGTGGCTCTGCTCTGCACCTGCCATGATGTCGATATCATGAACACCGAACTTGTGTGCATATTCAGCAAAAGCTTTTCCTTCGATGCTATATTTGTATTGATGGTCAGTGCCATAATATCCAAAATAGTTGTTAGAGAAGGAATACTTGGAAATGTCTTCATTCTGCTTACCATCTGTATACTGGGCACCGATGGCAGCATGCAAATGCAAGTCTTCGAAGCCATGAATCTTGTAGTCTACCTCAAGGTTTCCTGAAATATCATTAGACTTTGCTATACACTTGTAGTTGTCGAGAACTGCAACTGGGTTCTGTGTAACTTGAGAGGCAGCCATCTTCTTCCAATCAGGATCGCTAATCTGGTCGCTCTTGTTCTGCAAGTACTGGAAATATCCACCAACGTATTTGTAGTCTTCACCATTTCCATATACAGGCTGTGTAGGATCCATTGACAATGCATTACCGATAGCATCACCAACTTTTGCATAGCGGTCCTTCTCGAACATATACTTTGCTGTGAAGTTGAAGTTCAAGTGCTTATCGAGGAAAGAAGGAGCAACATTGACAGATGTATTGAAACGCTTCATCCATGTTGTCTTGACAATACCATTGTTGTCTTCGAAACCTAAACTGACGCGATAAGGCATATTCTTCAGACCACCCTGAATACTAATGTTGTGATTAGTAGAAACAGAGGTGCGGAAAATCTCATTCTGCCAGTCTGTATCGTAACTGCCTAATGTGCTTGTGTCGATACCAAGAGAGGTAAGAGCCTGCTTGTACTCGCTGGCATTCATCACATCATATTTCTTCTGGATGGTTGACAGTGTTACGTTGCCATTATAAGTAACAGAAGGCTTCTGACCAGAACGTCCCTTCTTGGTTGTAATGATGATGACACCATTAGAAGCACGGGAACCGTAAATTGCTGTAGCAGAAGCATCTTTCAATACAGTGAAGCTCTCGATATCGTTAGGGTTAATCATGGCTAAGACGTTACTCATACCCTTGTTGGTATTGTTGTCAATAGCCAAACCATCGATTACGTAGAGAGGGTCATTAGAAGCACTCAGAGAAGCACCACCACGGATACGAATCTGTGCACCGGTACCAGGCTGACCGCCACCAGTCTGTACATCTACACCGGCAATCTTACCTACCAACATATCAGAGGCACTGCTTGTGATACCCTTTGACATCTCATCTGGCTTGATAGCTGTAACAGAACCAGTCAAGTCGTTCTTCTTAGCACGACCATAACCGATGACAACGACCTCGTTCAAAGACTTCTGGTCGTCAACCAAGGTAATCATCATGTTAGATGTTGCTTTGATTGTTTTTGGTGTCATTCCAAGATAGGTGAAAGTAAGATTGGCACCTGGCGCTGCATCAACTGAGAAGTTACCATCCATGTCGGTAATGCCCACTGCCTTACCGTTAACTGTAATGGTAGCACCCATGATAGGCTCACCAGAAGCATCCTTCACATGTCCCTTAATTGCATTACTCTGCGCAAAGGAACTCACCGTCAGAAGCAGACCGCTTGCAAGGGTCAATGCTCTGAGAGGCAATTTGATTTTTACCTGCTTCATCATTTGCTTGATTTTTAAGTTTGCAGCTTGCCCTCTCCTTCAAGTTTCTGAAAGCATCATGTACCTAAAAGCGTACCTAAAGAGGCTTGATTTGGTCCAAAAGGTTCACCGCCTCAACCTTCTTTCTGTTCACTATCTCGGCATATACTTGCGTGGTTATGATGTTTTGATGTCCCAACAGTTTGCTGGTGGTATAGAGGTCCACTCCCATCGTGAGCAAGGCGGTGGCAAAGGTATGACGAGATACATGAAAAGTAACTGGCTTGTCAATGCCTGCCTCCCTAGCCCATTGCTTCAATCGATAGTTGACCGAGAAGAACGATGGCAGCTCAAATACCTTGTCATCAGCCCTTGCCTGTCCTCTTGCTGGCATCCACGACAAAGCATTCTCCGACAAGGGTACCGTTACCACATGACGGGTCTTCACCATCAACTTGCTAATATAGTATCCCTCCGTACCTTTTCCGATATCTGCCCATCGCAATGTCCTGACATCACTGATGCGCAAACCACAGAAACAAGCGAAGAGGAAAGCTTGCTTCACGGTTTCATCCTTGCAAGGAGTAGCCATCAACAATCTGATTTCCTCGATGCTGAGATAGCAGCGTCGGCTCTCTCCCTGACCAATCAGCTTTTTCTCTTCTTTCTTCAGTAGTTTGGTGGGATTCTCAGGTATGATACCTTCTCTCACCGCCTCATTCAATGCGGTAACAAACGTATTGTAATAGAGGCGTGCCGTACCCTTCGCCAAGTCTTTCTCATGATGTTCGCCCCGCTTGGGCACATCCGTACCAATGGTCTTGGCATGAGCCAGATACTGTACCAAGCCTTCGCAATACACCTTGTCCAGTTGTGCCATGCGAATATTCTCACCCTTGTATCTTATCA
The DNA here is from genome assembly GCF_949820605.1 of Segatella copri. Lineage (NCBI taxonomy): Bacteria > Pseudomonadati > Bacteroidota > Bacteroidia > Bacteroidales > Prevotellaceae > Segatella > Segatella copri. The sequence goes on along the minus strand of NZ_CATKVU010000007.1, from coordinate 188,797 downwards.
AATGCAAGAGGGCATGCTGGATGTTGACAGCATGACTGCCGCTCTGTCCCTGCTGTCTTTTTTGATCAGCATATAGCAGCATCCAGTCTTTTAAGAGCATATCCTTGGTCACCATCTCTCGCTGATAGTTACCGTGGCTCATACTCCACTCTCTGATTCGCTCACATCGGATGAGCATAGCGGTGCGCAAAGTAGCTTCATTCTTTGCCTTAGCCTCCTTGTCGCTTCCTCTTTTGTCATCTACCAGCAACAATCCCTTCAACCGCTCGTAGGTATAGCCTCTACCCTTGCTTCCTGCTTGGTAAGTACGCAGATAGATAGCCTTGTTGCCATTCTTCAAAGGTTTCACCCAAATCTTGATGGGTTCCTTTACTTTTGTTTTAGTTCTCTTTTTCGCCATAATCTTTACTGTTTCATCTGTGCAAAATTATAAGCAAAATATATCTTCATCAAGTCTTTCAAGTTAAAGTACCTAAAGACGTACCTAAAGAAACAACTTTATTAGTAAATGCAAACGATTGCGCAAATTGTTTACTTGATTTGCATCAATTTTTGAACAAGCTAATGAAATAAATCGTAACTTTGCCAACGAAAAAGAATACAACTTACAATTTAACATAAGATAGTAATCACAAAATACAATGATAATTATGAAGAAGATATACTTTACACTCCTTGCCGCAATGGCACTCACACTTGGAGCATGCTCTAGCAGCAATGACCCTGATCTTCCAGATCCTGAGCCAACGCCAGCGCCTACCCCAAGTCCTGAGCCTGAACCAAGTCTCAATTCGCAAGGCTGGGCTAGCGATTATAGCGGTGTTATGCTGCAAGGATTCTCTTGGGATTCTTATAATGAATCACAATGGAAGGTCTTAGAGAAGCAGGCTGATGAGCTGAAAGGTTATATCGACCTTGTTTGGCTTCCACAAAGCGGAAAATGTATGGAGGCCACTCAGGTGATGGGTTATATGCCATATTACTATTTTAATCAGAACTCTTCTTTCGGATCTGAGGCTGAGCTCAGAAGTCTGATTACTAAGTTTAAAGCCGCTGGTATAGGTGCTATTGCTGATGTAGTCATCAACCACCGCAATACAGACGGCTGGTTCACCTTCCCTGCAGAAACCTACAAGGGAGTGACCTACCAGATGCAATCTACAGACATCTGCAAGAATGATGATGGCGGAACTACAGCAACCCAGGCTGCCACAGACGGGGTAAGCCTCAGCCAGAACAATGATGAGGGAACCGACTTTGGAGGTTGCCGTGACATCGACCACAAGAGCGAAAATGTGCAGAAGGTGATCAAAGCGTATCTGAAATATCTGAAGGATGATTTGGGTTACACCGGTTTCCGCTATGATATGGTGAAAGGCTTCGATGGTAGCCATGTTGCCGACTATAATGATGCCACAGGTGTAGAATACTCTGTAGGTGAATACTGGGATGGTAACGACAAAATAGAAAGTTGGATAAACAGAACTAACAAGAAGAGCGCAGCCTTCGACTTCCAGTTCCGTTATAACGTACGCGATGCCGTAAACGGAGCGGCTAACGGAAAGGTGACAACATCTTCAGACTGGTCAAAGCTCCACAGTAACGACAATCTTATGCACGATGCCAATTATCGTCGTTATGCGGTTACTTTTGTAGAAAATCATGATACACAGAAACGCTCTGAATCAGAACAGAACGACCCTCTGCGCAAAGATACCATAGCAGCCAATGCCTATATGCTCGCCATGCCAGGCACACCATGTATCTTCCAGCCACACTGGAATGCTTATAAGTCTGAGATAAAGGAGATGATTGCAGCCCGCAAATATGCAGGCATCACTAATATGAGCAATTATGCCAACAAGCAGAGCAAGAAAACTCTTTATGTGAACGAGGTTACTGGTACTAAGCACAAACTTCTTGTGGCTGTAGGTAATGATGCTGATAAATATGCAGGAGAAACAGGCTATACAAAGATTCTTTCCGGTTATCACTATGCCTATTTTCTCTCTAATGATGCAGAAACCTCTTGGACCGACGTGCCTTCTGGCTCATACGAGGAAGGTTTCAAGACCACACTTACTGCAGTCAGCCAGACAGAGGGAGCCAAATTGGTTTATACCTTGGACGGCTCTACCCCTACTGCAAAGAGCACAACTGTAGAAAGTGGTAAGGAAATCAGCATCAATGGTACTTGTACCTTGAAGGTTGGATTGCTTGTGAATGGTGAAGTTAGAAATATCGCCACTCATCAATATACGATTGAGAAGTTCAAGGCATATAAATTTATGGTTTATGTGAATGCCGATGCTGTGAAATGGAACCCATTATACTGCTATACATGGAAGAAAGCAGCATCTGTTAAGTGGCCTGGTGAAAAGATGACAGAAACAAAGACCATCGGTGGTAAGACATGGTACTACAAGGAAGTCAGCATTGATAATGCAACCGAGTTGGTGAATGTCATATTCAATAATGGCACAGATAAGCCGCAGACTGTAGATATAGCAGGTCTCACCAGTACGGCTTACTTCGAAATCGAGGCATCCAAAGAAGGTAAGAAATATAAAGTGAAGGATGTTACTGCAGAATACAACAAATAAGTTCAAAGAATAGTTTCAGTTTTTAGTTTAAGTTTTTCAGTTTTAGTTTTTAAGTTTTTAGGTTTATTAAGGTTTATGTTTTTAGGTTTAGTTTTGTGTGAACAAAATTATTAGTTAGTTGTTTTAGGTTAGGAAAAAGAGGTATACCCAAGATTCATCTTCGGGATATACCTCTTTTCTTATTCTAATTATTTTCTTATTCTACTTATCTTTCGCGCTGGTCAGCACCCCACATCAGTTTTTCTCTCAAGGTAGAGAAATAACGCTGGTTGCGCTGCTTCACAATCTTGATGCTATGAGGAGCCTTTCGGATGATAAGGCGGGTTTCCTCCGTCATACGCTCACTACGGCCATCGATGGCTACCAGATAGTTGTGGCTGCGACTCTCGATATCGAGCGTGATGACAGCCGTATCGTTGATGACGATAGGACGGATGTTCAGACTGTGAGGAGCCACCGGAGTAAGACAGATGCTGCCACTCTGCGGAATGATGATAGGTCCGCCATTAGATAGATTGTATGCTGTAGAACCTGTTGGCGTGGTAACAATCAGTCCATCAGCCTGATAGGTAACGAGAAATTCGCCATCAACCTGCGTACGGATAGAAATCATCGAAGCATCATCACGCTTCAGTACGGCGATATCGTTGAGGGCGAACGGATTGCCGGCAAGTATGCCACCTTCTGCCTCCACCTGAATCACCGCATGCTCCTCTATCAGACAATCACCGGCATAAAGACTGTCCAGAGCCGACTCTATCTCACTAGGCAGCACATCGGCAAGGAAGCCCAACCTGCCCATATTCACACCGATGATAGGCGTACCCTTGGCTCCCACACGGCTCGCTGCCTTCAGAAAGGTACCGTCACCACCCATAGAGATGACGTAATCCACATCGAAGTTATAATCCTCGAACACCCCAGCCGCCTTCACATCAAGATGCTGGTCGCGGGTAAGAAACTCGTAATAAGCATTCTCCACATAAACTTCAGCCTCCTTCTTTTCGAGATAAAGAAGGATTTTCTCTATCGAAGCCGACTTCTTAGCCTGGTATTCATTACCAAATATTGCGAATTTTAAATGTTGCTGTGCCATTTATTTTGTTATTTCAATAATTATTCTTACTTTTGCAAAGGTAATCATATTATTTGAATAACAAGACAAAAAACAAATAAATTATGGCTAAGGTATATGAATTTCTTGCCAATGGCTTCGAGGAAATCGAAGGATTGGCTCCGGTAGACATCCTCCGCAGAGGTGGTGTAGACATCAAGACAGTAAGTGTAACGGGTACTGAATGGGTAGAAACATCGCATGGTGTTACCATCAAGGCTGACCTGAAGTTTGAGGATATTGCCAGCTTTGAAGATGCTGACATGCTGATGATTCCGGGCGGAATGCCAGGAAGTACAAACCTGAACGAGCACGAAGGTGTACGCCAGGCGCTCATCGCACAGCACAAGGCTGGCAAGCGAATCGGTGCCATCTGCGCAGCCCCAATGGTTCTGGCAAGCACAGGCATCCTCGAAGGAAAGAAGGCTACCTGTTATCCTGGCTTTGAGCAGTATTTCGGCGAGAACACCGAATATACCGCCACCCTCTTCCAGGAAGACGACAACGTGATTACGGGCGAAGGTCCTGCAGCAACCCTCCCATACGCCTATAAGATATTGAGCTATTTCGTAAGCAAGGAAACTGTAGCTGCCCTGCAGGATGGCATGATGTATGATCATCTCATGCAGAGCAAGTAATAACAATGAGTGAAGAAAGGCAGAATTAGAATTCTTCACTCTTCACTTTTAACTCTTCACTTAAAAAATGGATTACGTAATCATAGTAGCCGGAGGCAAGGGCCTCCGCATGGGAAGTGAGATTCCGAAACAGTTCTTGCCGGTAGCGGGCAAGCCTATCCTGATGCGCACCATAGAGCGTTTTCATGAATATAACCCTGCATTGAACATCATCCTGGTTCTGCCGGAGAGTCAGCAGGCATACTGGCACCAGCTCTGCGAGGAGCATCATTTCAGCATCAAGCACCAGATAGCTAATGGTGGCGACACCCGTTTCCAGTCATCCAAAAACGGTCTGGCACTCATTCCTGATGATGAAGATGGCGTAGTGGGTATTCACGACGGCGTGCGCCCATTCGTATCTAAAGAAGTCATCGAGGAATGTTTCGAGACAGCTCGCGAAGAATATGCAGCCATCCCTGTATATGCCGTAACCGACACCCTGCGCTATATCGACCAGCACGGAGGCGGAAAGAATGTGCTGCGCAGCGATTACCGCGTGGTACAGACTCCCCAGACCTTCGACATCGGTCTGGCAAAGCAGGCTTTCAACCAGGAATACAAGGAACAGTTTACCGATGATGCTTCGGTGGTAGAAAGTCTTGGCTGTCAGGTTGCAATGGTAGAGGGTAACCGTGAGAACATCAAGATTACCACTCCATTCGACATCAAGGTAGCGGAAGCGTTGCTGGGGTAAAGCGAAACAACAAGGCATAAAAAGACAAGCAGGAGATTCCTCACGGAGTCCCCTGCCTTTTTTATAACTATAATAAACCTATTTTAAATTATCATTAACCTAAAGTGCAAATCTCTATTTTGGGTCTACCAATAACATCTCTCAAACTCCTTCAGAAGAGTTTATACTGCTACGGCTGCACGCAACTTCAACATGCCACGATGTACCAGATTGCGTACACTATGATAGTTCATCTGCATGATGTCACAGATGTCCTCATATTTGCGCTGCTCTATATAATATAAGGTGAACACCTGGCGCTGGCGTGGTGTCAGCTCATCCATCAGGATCTGTACCTTACGAACATTATTGAGTGAACTTTCATCAAGGATATAAGAGTTTTCCACATCTTCTACTGTTGTAGAGATACGGATATCCTCCACCGCAGTCTCCGTCATATAGTTCTTGCGGCGAAACTCATCCAGCAATCTGTTGCGGAGAGAAATGAGTAGGTAAGAGGTTACCTTTGTAACTTGTAAATCCTGGCTTTTAGAGATGAGTTTGATAAACACATCTTGTACACAATCTTTTACAAGTTCTTTGTCTGATGTAATACACAGACCATAATTGAGCAACATTTCCGCGTACATATCATATAAAGACATGAAAGCGTTCTGGTCGCCTTGACGATAGGCAGCGAGCAACGTCTGTGCTGCTTTCTCTCTTTCTCTGATGTTATTGTAGCTTGTTTTCATCTTAGGTGTACTTTTGTTTGTTGATGGTGCAAAAGTAGCCTAAATACGGCAAACTCTAAGGAAAAATCAGGTAAATGAATGGGAAAAATTGGTATTCAGTGTATTTTCCCTCCCATTTTAAGGGTACAAATGGCTTTTTATGCGATTTTTCAGTTCTTCTATGTCAGTTTCAGACAACAAGTCCGAAATCTCGTCAAGATGAAGAAGAACATATTTTGCCTGCTCTATTTCGGCAGGAAGATACATTTTCTCAAACTTTCGAGAAGATGCCGACCTCCCAGAGTTGGCATCCGGTTCTACAATAGAAGAACCGAATACCGACTCCAGGAAGTCGGTATTCAATAAAAGATTTCTTACAGATTCTGTTATCATCATTCTTTTCATCTTCTCTACTTTTATGATATTCTACTTATTACTTCACATTCGGGCAAGAGCCGCCAGCATCCATCACCGCCTTGCCATTCTCGGGTGCCGAAGCCCCACTGTAAATGACAGCCTTCTCAGGATAAGCCTGACGATACTCGCTCACACTCTTGAAGACATCATCATAAGTAACCTTGCCCGGACGAAGGCGACGCTGATACTGGCGAGGTGCCAGATTCTTGCCTCCTTCAGGAGCATAAAGTCCCTTCTGGGTATAATACCACTGTTCAATATGAATTATGTCAACCACCTTTCTCAACTCCGGATCCTGGAGGATGGCATCCTGCACATCCTTGTTGCACGACAAAGCCACCCAGACATGCTTGCCCGTCTTAGCCTCCCATTCGGCAACGGTCTGCAACCAGAACTTCGTAAAATGATAAGGACCCGTATACTCTTCACCAATCGACTGAATCACGTTCGGCTCATCAGCAAAGGCATCCAGCATCTTCATGATATACTGCTTATGCAGCTGGCGCATCACCGGATTATCTATATTATAGAAGTATTCAGCCATCCATACACGCTTATCACCGGCAAAAGGAACAGGTTCAGGGAACACCGTACCATTGATATTGTTGACCGGACGCCATGGACAATCTACCCAATGGGCACCTGCCTCCAGAATATTATGCTGGAAATAGTGCTGGTTGATAACCAGCAAACCATTCTTGGCTCCCTTTTCTGCCAATTCCTTAATGCGGCTGATGTACCACGGATTCAACTTTGTAAGGTCATACTTACTCAGTCCGTCCCAAGCCGTGCCCTGTCCGCTTCTGGCAAAAGGCTGCTCATAGAACGGAGCCCAGACATCTCCATCACGGCGGCGCACACGTTCGTGGTCATCACGGCGACGGTCATACCACAAGCCGTAGTTCTGATTGAAGAGCACCACATGCTTATCACGAAGATGAGCCACCACACTATCCACACGGGTGGTAGTGCCCTGTCCCTCCATTCCCGGCACAAAACGGGTCACGGCATCGGCAATCTTAGGGAAAGCCGAGTAACGAACACGTCCGTTCCACCAAGGGGTATTCATTCTTGCACCCTTCAACAGCGTATCAGCCACCATGATCTTACCCTCCTTTATCGCGAAGACAGGCTTCCCGGCATGGGCAAGATCCGCCTTTTTCTTAGAACGTTCCTTGATTTTATCCACATCCATAACCTTGACAGGAGAAACAGAAGCCATGAACCGGGCGCTGTCTGCTATCCACATCTGCATGGTGATGCGAGGTTTGCGCGCCTCTTCCACCATCTTCTGTGCCACATCATAGGTAGGATTGTTGCTCACATTGTTGCGTTCTCTCTCCAGCACACGACATTGGGCAGAGACATCCCTACCCAGTCGTTTCTCCAGAAGAGAGGCAAAGCGGCTCCATGGTTTGGCATGATTGTTACATTGCTGGAAATCACCAGAGCCGTTAAACTGCGCCCAACAGGCAAACACATGGTTGTTGCTGCCATCAGGAATGCTGTCGGCAAAGATTCCGGCAGCCGTACATTGGTAAGCGAGGCTGTTGGCTGTATTCCATCCGATGCCGTAGCCTTCGAGACCGAGATTGCAGAACTTGATGTCGTTGCCATCGATATTCACATTATCGAAGAGCAATCCTGTACACCAAGGTCCCACTGCACCACTATAACCCAGCGATTCATAACCATCGCATTGTACGAAGGCATTAGGACCCGCCGCACAGAGACCAGCCACAAAATCGTGCATGCCCTGTTCAGAATAGCAACGCTGGAACAGACATTGTTCGCCCATACAGAGGAAAGTGCGACGACGGTAGCCACCGATTTCTGAGACAGGAGCCTGAGAAATGCAATCCTCTACCGTGATACGGGAAGCATCACGCTGGGTTACGACTGCCGAACCAGCCAGATGGCGGAAATTCACCATTCTTACCCAACCGTCTTTCACCTTATTAATATATACACCCTCCCAGGCATGGTTTTCATCCTTCGGATTGGTAGTATCATATTCAGAATCTATCGTGAGATTTTCTACACCCACATTCTTCAAGCGCCAGTCATTACCGGCGATGCGCTGAACGAAGCATTCCGCATCATCCTGACCGAGCGACATGGATAAAGGAGCATCCAACTGCAATTCTCCCTTTCCGTCAGAAACCACACTACGGGTCCAGCGCACATCGATTTCTCCCGGATGCCAGCCCCAATAGCCCAGATCCTTGCCTGCACCGAAGTCAGCACAGCCCATCTTCTGAATCCATTCCTTGGTAGAAGGACGTACTATCAGTATCTCATCGCCCATCTTGCAGCCAGCAGGCAGCGTCACCTTCCGCTCTCCCAACTTCCAGGGAGCAGACAATTTCATGGGTTCACCCAGCGTCTGCATCTGCTTTTCGCTTTCCAGATACACCACCGCCCCACGGTCTACACCTTTTTTATATAGCACCGTCTGATTGCGGTCAGTACCTCTCAGCACCACGCCCGAAGTCTGGATACGAAGCGGCTGTGAGAGTTCGAATACACCCTTATCGAGCAAGACAGCCCCTCGTAGTCCCGTCTTCTTATCCATTTTGCGGGCAGAAACAAAGTCGATGACTTTCTGTATGCGAGCGCTCTGGTCGCCTTCTTTCCATTTCACGAAGACCACAACGTCCGCATCCGGAATCTCCTTTTCGCTCTGCTGGTAGCCCACGTAGCTAAAATCAAACGCGAAGGGTTGCGCAAAGATTTGCACAACCCCTACTAACGTAAATATCCATATAGAAAATAATCTTTTCATACCTCTTGTTTCATCAGAGTTTTTATAACTGTTCAAAAGAGTTTACCCTTCTCTGCCAAAGTATCGTGGTTGTTCTTCATGTCAGTCCAATCCACCTTTTCCTTGGTGCTGATACCATTGATATACTTCTCGATATTGGTATATCCGTCACCAGTGCAATCCTTGTTGGCATCGCTAGGGTCGTTAGGATTCAGGCCGTTGGCAATCTCCCACTCATCAGGCATACCGTCGCCATCTGTATCTACATAAGGCTTCACCTTCTTATATTTTGGGAATCCACCAACCTGGCAGATGTCTGTGATGATACCCAACTTATAGGATTCCTTGTCCAGACGACGATGCTTAAAAGTACCTTCATCGTTCTTCGATTCATCTGCCAATCCCCACATATCACCATAAGGGTTCTTCTTTGGCAATTTCTTTGCATAGTAAACTTCACCAGTTCTAACTTCATGTATGATTCGTTCATCTATCACATCACGTGTCGGAATCATTGCACCAACATCGTTCAATACATTTTCAAAAGTATTCTCTGAAGGAAGAATCTTAATATAAGGCATCGCAAATGGTTCATCAGAACGCATCAGAGCCTTTATATCCTCAGGCATTTTTCCATTCTTCAAATCCTTATCGCCAATCTGAACACCACCATTCCAGTTGTCCTTGGTTACGACCTCGTTACCTTCTACAATATTACCGGCTGCATAAACACGGCCATATTGAGGCCATGGGAACAAACCTTGACTACGACTCTCACTTTTAACTATACGATGAGCTACAGAATTCTTCTGCGTCAGAGGACCTGGTTTATAATAGTTGTTGATAAAGTTACTCATCGTAGAATATTCTCCGCCATCTGCCGTACGATGCACCCAGTTGTAAACGATGTTGTTCACGAAGTTGAACACACCACCCCATCCGATAGAAGGGTTACGACCAGTATTGTCTGCCCAAAGATTACGCATAAAGCTTGCATTCTCACCACCAATCGTGCTGCCAAATGCATGATTCCATGTATCAAGAGCCTTAGCAGAAAGTGTACGCTGGACTGTTACGTTTACAGTTGGTTCCTTACGTCTTCCACGTCCATCATGCAAATCAAACATGTGGCGGTAGAAAGAAATATTTTCATCAGCACCGAACTCACATGAGCAGTGGTCTATCATGATATTTCCTATCGGATTACCACCAAAGGCATCGTCACGATTCCAAACCTTTGTCTGACCACGTCGGAAACGCATATGACGAACAATCACATCATGTGTATTTATTTCAAAAGTTTCATCTGCAATGCAAACGCCTTCACCAGGAGCTGTCTGACCAGCGATAGTGATATAAGGAGCACGCACTGAGATAGGTGACTTCAGATGAATAATACCCGATACGTTGAAGACGATGATGCGGGCACCACCCTGTTCGCAAGCCCAACGGAAAGAACCAGGACCAGCATCATTGAGATTGGTCACAGTCAGGACCTTGCCGCCACGGCCACCGAAAGTAAACATACCGCCACCCTCAGCACCAGGGAATGCAGGAATCTTAGCCTGGCGCAAATCGTATGGACGGGAAGCCCATGGCACATAAGGACGACCAGCCATTGCCTCTTGTTTCACGATAGGGAAAGCCACTGCCCAAGCAGAATCTGAATGAGCTGTCCAAAGAGCTTCCAAAGAATCCAGTTTTGCCTGAGCCTCCTTCGTTACTTTAGGATACTGAGCAAATACAGCTGAAGGCATCATAACTAGAGCCATTACAGCCAAGATGATTTTGTTTTTTTGCATTATTCTTAATGTTTGTTGTTTAATAAAAGACGCCTTTATCTGGCTTTTGTCATCAAAGTCCAATACTTTTTTTATACATATATCCCAACAAAAGAAATGCCAGTTTCCTTAGAAATAAAAGAACTGCGTCCCGATGTAGCTAAACTACTTCTTATCCTATTTTCTTTTTTACACTACTTTAAGTTAAATAAGTTGCCCGTTTGGGAAACTTTATCTATCTTTGCACAAAAAAGGTACAGATATGAAAAAGAAATTCGATAATACAGATAATCTCCTGGGCGGTATCGTTAAAAAAGTCAGACTGGAAAAAGGACTGTCCCAAGAAGCACTAGGAAAATATGTAGGGCTAGGCAAAAGCAGCATCAGCAAGATAGAAAGCGGCAAAACCAATATCTCTGCAGATGATGCTTCAGTCCTCTTGGAAGCTATGGGAGAGAAGTTGAATATTTATATTGGCGACCTGTATCCGTCAGCAGAAACAAAGATGAAAGCAACCATCTTTGTCACAGTTGCTGCCTGCTGGTTTGCAGAAGACAAGGGAATTACCAAACAGAAGGCTTTCAACTATCTCCAAAAGAACCAGGGCATCAGATTTCTTGAGGAAAACTGGGAAATAGAACAAACCATGCCAAGGGAACAAATCATTCAAGATTTAACCCATATCTGCAATAACCATATTGCAAAGACGAAGAAAAGAGAAGGGAGGATGAACGTATCATGAGATTGTTACATGGAAGTTATACAGAAATACTTACCCCAGACCTTTCTATATGTAAAGGCAAAAATGATTTTGGTAAAGGCTTCTATCTCACTCCAAATTGGAAAAGGGCTTGGCAGATGGGTAAACGCAGCACTTTCCTTTATGGTGGAGAAATCACAGTCAATGCGTTTCTGTTCTACCCCAATTTAAGTGAAAAGAAAGGACTTCGAATTAAAATCTTTGAAGGATTCACTACGGAATGGGCAAAATTCATTCTCCAGAACAGAGTAGAAAGCAGATTCAAACATAACTTTGATATTGTTATTGGTCCTGTTGCAGATGCTTTTATTGATCAGGAAATAAAAAACTATATTCAACAATATGGAGAAACTTATCTTGAAGAAAGTAATTTGAATACTTTTGTCTCTAAGATTTCTCAATTCGGACTTAGCTATATACAATATTGCTTTTGTACACAAAAGGCTATTAATGAACTCATAAAAGATTAAGAATATGGAAAATAAGCATAATTACGAATACGTGTTAGGCCAGATTGCTTGTTATATAGCAAAAGAATGTAACCTCACACCTAGTGAAGCAGTTGGTGTAATCATGAACGATGATTGCACAGACGCAGTTATTGAAGAAATTCAAACTTCAGACAAGATAGACATCGAGGCTTTGGCCTCCCATTACCTGACAGAGGAACTTTGTTAACAGCACTTTGTTTCTCATTAAAAAGAATATTATGGCAATAGAATTCAAGACAATACCTGTCCTTCATGGTGAAGCAGCAGCCCGTTTCGTTGAAGCGGCTGATGAAGCATTAGAAAAACGTGGCACCATTGACTTCTCAACACAAGTAGCCAAGGCTCGTGCTATATTGAAACGTTCAAAAATGTATAATTAACAGAAGCAACATAGAAAAAATAGCGAGATGTAAGGAATAAAAACGGGGTGCATTCTCAATAATGAGAACACACCCCGTATTTTATTTATAATCTAACATTTTATTGTTCGTAACCATCAAGACCCGACTTGGCTGTTGTACCATAGCCATTATCACCATATTCCTCAGCATTATCAATCTGCTGCAAGAACGTCTGACTCATAGGACGCCACTTGTCACAAGCCTTAATTGCTTCAGCCGCACGTGGATTAGAAGTCTGCAAGTAATCCTTAGTCAACTTACCATGACGCTGCAAAAGAGCCCAACGCTGGTGTTCACCACACAATTCACGTGCAAACTCATCCAATACATCCTGCTCGGAAGCTGTCTTCAACTCATAAGTAGAAGCCTCAACTCCAGCACGTGCAGCACGTTTGCGAAGCTTGTTGATATACTGAGCAGCCTTCTGACCATCACCCAATTTCTGATAAGCCTCAGCAGCAATCATATAAATCTCAGAAGAGCGCATGATGAAAACATCACCATTCTTCACCTGAAGATTTCCACCATTGAAGACACCATCATAATTCCACTGGAACTTAATCAAGCTAGGGAATGCCTGCCAAGCTGGATTGGTTGATCCATACTTCTGTTCCCAGGCATTGCCTGTAGATGAAGAGATATAAACCTTACCATCAAAGAGGTCGTTGATGTTTACACAGGCATAAGCACGACCTTTCTTGTCTGTCTGAGTCATATCGTCCTTTGAGAGATAGAGGAAGATACGATTTTCATCCTTTGCCAAACCATGTGACTCTGGGTCTGTATCATACTCTATCACATATGGATTTTTTGTCTTTTCCAGTTTATTGACATCACCAGAGGTTTCACCCTTTGGCCAGATAGAAGCAGTATACTGGTTACCACCAGTAGAACCCATCTGGAAGCCATTGCAATCAGCAAAAGGATAAATCTTCTGACCCTTTACTGCAGGATCCAAGCCATACTTGGTAATGATACCATCATTAATGGTAGCAATAGCCTTATTATATGCTATCCACGCACACTGCTGCATAGAGAAACCACCAAATGCTGTCTGGAAAGAGTTCTCCCAACGTTTATCCCATGATGGATTGTAAAGATCAATCAGATATTTGCTAGGTGCATACAAGCTGTTGTTTGTTCTACCATACAGGTAGTCCTGCTTATCCTTCTTAATCTTAGAGATGTCAGACAACTTGGATGGATCCCAGTAAGTATAAGAGAATAACTTATTAGAACCAGGAGAAGAATAGTTCCAAACCTCCGTATCTACGCCAGCATCAACTCCAGCAGCAACAAAGAGAGCTTCCTTGTTGGTGCGGTTGTTTGCCTGATTCCATACATCGGCAATATCACCATAAAGATAACCACCATACTTACTGCCACCAGCCTCTGTATCTGCTACGAAATCAGCTGCCAAATCTGCAGCCTTCTGCCAATAGGAAGTTCCATCTGGAGCAGTCAATCCCTGACCTGCGGCCTGAGCATAAGCACGACAGAGGAAGCCCACAGCAGACTTCTTACTTGCACGAGCGCGGTTATTATTATAAGGAGTAATGCTCAAATGATTCATTGCATACTCCAAGTCAGAGATAACTGAGTTGTAAATCTTTGTAAGGGTATTACGCTTAGGACTCAGATTGACACCTTTCTCTACATCCTGTGTCACCAAAGTGATAGGACCATAATAGGTGGTAAGCATCAGATGATAATAACCTCTCAGGAAACGAGCCTCAGCATAAAGTTCCTTGACTGCATCGGTCTGCTCCATTTTCTCACCATTATCAATAGTAGTACAGCAATAACCTAATGCACTATAAGCCTGTGAGAAAAATTTATCCCAACCTTTACCTGCATAAGGAACCAGTCCTTCATAATAGAACAATTCCTTCGTATTATCATTATTCTTTGATGTCAACCAAAGATCGGTACCAGCCTCAGCTACAGACAAGAAGTCTGATACTGTATACATCTGACCATAAATAGGCTCGTAGCAACGACTTTGCATACCATACCATTTGTCAAAATCAGTAGAAAGACCCGCACTCGTATCTGCTGCCACTGGGTTATATTCATCCAATGAGCATGATGCCAAAAGCGCAGCTGCAAAAAGTGCAAAGGACGATTTTAATATATTCTTATTCATTTTCTTCTTTTTTTAAGTGTTCATTAGAATGATACGTTAAGACCAAATACCAGTTGTCTTGTCAGTGGGAAGTCGTAAGAACCATTCATTTCTGGATCATAATCCTTCAGCAAGTGACTCTTGCGAATGATCAATGGGTTGGTAATAGTTCCATATACACGGAGATTTGTCAAGCCCAACTTCTTCTGAAGTTTAGTTGGCAAGCTATAACCCAAAGTAATGTTCTTGATCTTGAAGAAAGAACCATCCACATATGCCAAAGAAGAGAATCCTGGATAATAAGCCAACTTATTAGAGATACTAGCATCCATTGCTGGGAAATCATTAGATGGATTTGTCTCTGACCAAACATTGAAGTAGGTTGGATAGTTGTCTCTACCTGTTGGATCATACTCTGTCAACATATCATACTTAATCATCTGTCCCCAACGCATATACATGTATATACTCAAATCGAAATTCTTGTACTTCAATGTATTCTGCAAACCGAGTGACCAGTCTGGAGAATTATGTCCCAACACCTGATAATCGTTTGCTGATGTTGTGTATGGATTTTCTGCATTGTATGTCTGCTCTACTCCATCAGCATCAACCTTGGTATAATACACCTTACCATTCGCATCAACATGGCGTTCCATATCAGGAACATCAATATTGAAAGAACCTGGCTTCTGACCAAAGCAAGCAGCATCATCAGCCTGATCCAACTGCCATATGCCATTCAACTTATAACCATAGTAAGAGTTAATAGCTGAACCTACTTCGTATACACGGTCGCCGTTGATAACCTTCTCGTTAGCTGTACCAGAGAGTTTTTCAATCTTCTCTTTATTGTATGCAAATGTCAATGTAGTATTCCACTTAAAGTCCTTGCTTACAATATTACGAGTATTCAATGTAAGTTCCACACCCTTGTTATTGGTCTCAGCCAAGTTTACATTAGTATTGAATAGGCTAGTAGAATTATAAGCACCAGAAGTAGCTGGCAAGTTCTTATTCCAAATAACTCCTGTAGTCTTTGTGTTATACAAATCCAAATTCAATTCAATGCGTCCCTTCAAAAAGGCTGCATCAAGACCAATGTTCCAGTTCTTTGAACGCTCCCATGTCAATTCTGCGTTTGCAACAGTCTGAGTATAACCCCATGTAGTAATCTTCTCACCACCAATGGTAAGATACCCCTGCTGCAAATTGGTTACAGAAGAGTAAGCATTGACACCTGCAGTGCTACCTGTCTCACCATAACCCATACGTAGTTTCAGGTTATCGAGCCAAGAACGGGTACTCTCCATAAACTTCTCGTCGCTGATACGCCATCCCAAAGCAACAGCAGGGAAAGTAGACCATTTATGGCCTTCTGCCAAACGAGAAGAACCGTCATGACGTACAGAAACAGATGCCAGATAGCGACCTAAATAAGAGTAGTTGATACGACCTATCAAGCCCATACCCTTACTCATGCTGTAGCTAGAAGTACTATTATGCATATTAGCATTAGCTAAGTTATGCCACAAATATGAATTTTGAAGAATACCTGTACCAGAAGCAAGAGTTACATCACTACGGTTGTGGTTCCAAGAAGTAACGCCTGTTACTGTAAATGCATGATCCTTAGCTACATTAAACTGGTAAGTGAATATATTCTCCCACTTGTAGCTATAACCACGACTGTCAGATACGCTTGCACTGGTATCATTATTCACGTTAGAACCATTCTTATAGAAGTTGTAGGAACCTGCACCATCAAAGGCATTGGCACGATTGTATGTCAAAGTACCATTGATACGGCTCTCCCAAGTGAATCCCTTGAACGGAGTAATACGAATATAAGGATTTATATAGAACTTAGCCCTCTGGTTCTGACGCCGATAGTTTGACTTATTGTTCACAAGAAGGTTGATATATGTATTATCACCCTCTATAGGATATACATTCACATTGCCATTCTCATCATATAGATCACCATAAGGAATCGCTCTCATAGCAGCCGACATTTTGGCAAAGGGACGGTTCTGGTGCACATAAGATGCCTGCATGGCAACACCGGCAGCCAACCACTTGTTTACCTGATTGTCTACTCGGATATTGGTAGAATATACCTTATAATAGTCGTCTCTATACTGACCATTTTCATCAGAGAAATTCAAAGACATGTAAGCCTTTGTCTTGTCTGTACCGCCGGAAAGAGAAACTGAGTAGTTTTGAACTGTTCCTGTATGAAGCAGTTCATCAGTCCACTTGATGTTCTTTCCGTTCTTATAGGCTGTATAGTAGTTCGGATTACTCTGGAAAAGAGTTGCATCATCTACATATGTACCAGCATTCTTGGCTGCCTGACGTAATCCTTCCATATAGGTTTCGCCCTGACGCACCTCTGGCACATCAGACCATCCATTAATACCATAATAAGCATTGAAGTTTACGGCCAGTTTACCTGACTTTCCACCTTTGGTCGTAATCAAGACAACACCATTGGCACCAGAAGAACCATAAATAGCTGTAGAAGAAGCATCCTTCAGCACTTCGATGCTTTCAATATCGTTAGGATTCAATGTTGAATAGTCACCCGGCATACCATCAATGATAAACAATGGAGAAGTACCACCACTTACCAAAGAGCGGTTACCACGCAACTGCATACTTACACCAGAACCAGCCTGACCGCTAGACTTAGTTATATCAAGACCTGACACACGTCCCTGAAGAGCCTCCATTGGATTAGATGAAGGAGTCAACACAATATCATCGCTTTTGACAGAAGCAATAGCACCTGTCAAATCACGTTTTTTCTGTGTACCATAACCAACAACAACCAACTCATCAAGACCAATGGCATCAGGTTCCATTTTGATACCCATACCTTGCTTGGCAGATACAGTGATAGTTCTATAACCTGTGTAACTGATTTCCAAAATAGTACCTGAAGGTACATTTACAGAAAACTTACCATCCATGTCAGTAATAGCACCTACACCACTACCCTTTTTCTTGATGGTTACACCAATCATTGGCTCTCCAGTCTCATCAACGATAGTACCATTGATAGATTTTGACTGTTGAACTACAGAAGGAGGAGTCTGAATTCCTCTCTGACCATTACCAGCCATCATTGCTGTTGGAGTCAACAAGACTGTAGAAACCAACATTACCTTAGAGGTAATTCCTGCAAATGCGACAGGATTCTTCAATTTCTTCATAATTGAAACTTTTAGGTTGTATTTTAAATTGTTTTAATATCTTAATCTATTTTTATAAATAGTCTGTCCCCATCATCTTTTCCATGACGGTTAGCATACTGCTGTTATAAATAAGATTATCTAAAAGACGCAAAGGACCCTACCATGTAATCACCTTTTTTGAGATTTTTTATAAAAAACTTTATTTTTTTATTTCACTCTCCTGCTGCTGCGCTACATACTCTCTTGGCGACATGCCATATTTCTTACGGAAACACTTGCCGAAATAGCCCACATCGGTGAAGCCGCAACTGTAGGCTACATCGGTGATACTCTGGCCGGAATGCTTCAGCAATTCTACGGCATGACTCAGTTTGAAATCCTTCACCATATCGCTTGGCGAACAGCCCATCACAGCCTTCGTCTTCTTGAAGAAGGCTGAACGGCTCATGCCCAATTCCTGTGCCAGCATATCTATCTCGAAATCGGCATTGGTCAGGTTGGCTTCCATAAACCGGCGCACCTTGTCGGCAAACTGCTTATCCTGCTGTTCGGCATTAAACTTGCGCTTATACTCTGCCAGCTGGTTCTGGATGTAGATATTGTTCTTCAGCCGAATCTGATACTTCGCATAGCGGAAAGCATAGTAGCTGGCTACGGATATCAGAATGATATAGATGAGATAAGCCCACCACGTAGCCCACCAGGGTGGGAGAATGGTGATGGTCAACTCTCTCGTGCTGTGAGAATCAGGATTGGTAGCATCCATTACCTCTACGATAAACTGATAGGTTCCCGACGGCACATTGGTATAGGAAGCCAGACGGTTCTTGCCGGCATAATGCCAGTCATGGTCGTAACCCTTCAGCCGGTAACGGTAGCTGATGCGCTCCGGATTGCAGAAATTCAGGGCCGCAAACTCCAGAGTGAACATCGACTGGGAATGGCGCAGGGTGAGATGATCGGTATAAACCATCGACTTCTCCAGGATGGCTGGCTGATTGTAACTGCGGATATCACGGTTGTTCACCTCTCCACCTATTATATATATAGGATATTGCAGACGGGTGGTATGGATACGTTCCGGCTGATAAGCAAGGATTCCTTCCTTGCACCCCAGCCATATCTCCCCATTCTGGATCAAAGCCGCAGAAGATTCCTCCAACTGGACATCAGGGAAACCGTCGGAATTGTCGAAATGCCGGATGCGGTCTGATTGATAATCATAGCACGACAAGCCATCGGCATTTACCAGCCAAAGGCGTCCCATCTTATCCTCTAAAATCGAAATGATGACATCATTATGCAAACCTTCCTTTGCTCCCAAAGAAGTAAGAATAGGCAGATGCGTCACTTCATCAAAACCATCCAGACGACTCAGACCTCCACCAAAGGTACACATCCAAACCTGCCTGTTGCTATCCTTGTAAAGTCCGTAGATGTCACTATTGGCACGGGTATTGATTTCGGTATTGCGATAAGTCTCGAAGCGCAGGTCACCTACCGATTTGAAATCTGTCTTGAAAGACATCAGTCCGTCCATCGTTCCTACCCACATTCTCTGATGACTGTCCTCTACCAGGTTGCGGACATCCATGTAGAGTCCGTAACCGGGATAGTTTTTCATACCATGATATTTATTATAGAAGCGCACCTTTCCGCCCTGTTCCTGCAGCAGATTGAGACCTCCATCCAGCGTAGCCACCCAGATGCGATGGTGGGAATCCTGATAGGTCATATAGACATTGTTGCCGCTGATGGAATAAGGATCCCGGGCATCATGACGGTAATGAGCGATGCGATACCCTATTGGTCTGGAGGCATCGGGAGTCAGTTTTACCAATCCGTCTCCCTTGGTAGAGAGCCAGAGATTCTGCCTGTCATCATACATGGCATGATAAATGCTGCCAATTTGATGATGGGCATAATCGAACACCTGCTTCACCCTGCCCTGCATATCCAACAGATAAACATTCTTGCTGCGGGCACCCACCAGCACATCACCATTCTTCAACTGGCAGATGGCTTTCACTCCACTCTTATCACCATCCGGCAAAGGGATGACACGGAACTGGTTGGGGGTGAAACTGACACGGTAAATGCCATTATCAGCAGAAGTGAGCCACAACAGTCCGTCCTTGTCCAGGTTCATGTTCAAGAAGTGGCTATCTGGCTTATGGTCCTGGAACTTAGGAAGGAAAGCCAGGTTAACGCCTTCCATCGTCTGCGGATCAATATAGATGATTTCGCCAGCACCGGAAAGATAGAAGTAACCATGATGAGAGGTGGCGATGAACTTAGGTTCCACCACCTTACCTACGCCCGAAATCGGATAACGGCGCTCCCATCCGATCTTCGGATTATGGCACACCAGGGCGGTATGCGATTCATCCAACTGCCACACACATCCGTTCGGGGTATGATAAACAAAATGTTCCTTTGATTTACGGGCGAAATACTGCTGCCACATGCCGAGCGTCCACTTTCTGTTTTTCGCAGTAATAGGAACGGAATAAATCTGATAATCCTTTCCTACATAGTTAGCACGCGAAACCTTCAGCTGTACCACATCCTGGCGCAACTGATAATTGAACGTATTGATATACTTTCGGGCATCTACCAGCGTCTGGATACGGATGCTTCCATCCTTTAATGTTTCTGCAAGAAGCAGGTTCTTATCTTTGGTGAGCAGGAGAATCTTACCGGTACCATCTGCCTGAATCTTGATGACCTGCAGGTTACGGGCATAAGGTTTCAGTTCATCATAGACATCTTCGAAACGTTCGGTCTGCTTGAAGAAGACGCTGAGTTTCCAGTCGAGCGTCTTGATCCAGAGATTGCCCAGAGCATCTTCTGCCAACCATTCTACCTTACGGGGTGGCTGGTCGGAAGAAGAGATGTAAGCATCTGAATAATTGGCAAAGCGGGATCCGTCGAAACGAGATAAGCCGAACCAGGTTCCAAACCACAGGAAACTGTCTTCCGACTTCAGAGAACAGTATACGATGTCATGAGGTAACCCTTCCTTCATAGAATAATGGGCTACCTGCATATTGTTCTGTGCCATACCCAACAAGGCATAAAGCGAACAGAGAAGTATGGTTAAATATCGTTTCACGTATGCAAAAGTACAAAAAAAGTCTTGAAATCTCCAATAAACTTTCTGTTTTTTGAAGATTTCAAGACGATAACGATTACGTAAACGGAATCTTCTGCATAGAACGCTCCGGTTACGCATTATTAATTATTGATACCAAAATCTGCCTGCTGGTCTTCTACCTCTTTCAGCATCTTTGCCTTCTGCTCAGGTGTAAACTCATGAGAAGAAGAAGTGGCAGAAGAAGCATTCTGAACAGATGATGAAGTGGCAGACTTGGCAGTCTTTGTACCCATCATCATGGTTCCCTGATAAGCTACGCTTTCTATCTCCAGGTCGGCAGGAGTAGGAGCATGAGTACCCGGGAACTGAACCTCGGCATGAATCTTTATCTTGCCCGGCTTCATCGTGCTGCGCACCAGGATAGGAGCACTACCCCATTCTACGGCTCTCGGATTGGCATTGATGCTGGCATCGCCAATGATTTCGCCCTCACCCTCCAGGGTAAAGCGGATATTCTCTTTAGCCAGACGGCGGACATGACCGTTATCATCGGTCACTTCGGCTACCACAACTACAAAGTCGCTGCCATCAGCTACCAGCGGTTTGCCCATTTCATCAACATAAAGACGGAGTTTGATGCTGCGGCGGGAAGGCATGCGCTGATCGGTACAAACCACCTTGCCGTCCTTGTATCCCTCTGCTACCATCACTACCATCTGAGGAGATTTCTTCTTATAACTGTATTCGCGAGCCTCCCAGAAATCCCAGGCATTCTTGAATACCACAGGGGCATTAAAGGCGGCTGCCGTAGGATGAAGAACTGGCAAAGTATAGGTATGAGCACCCTGATAGGTGGTAAGACGAACGCTGTCACAATTAGAGAATACCGTCACATCGGCATCGCTGAACTGGGTCATCTCGTGAGCGATATGCACAAATGGCTGGTCGCTGCGCTGTGACTCAAACATATAATAAGCAGTCTTCTTCTGTCGGAATGCATCATAGATACCGCCCCAGTAAGGATCTGGATGATAACCGCGCTGATGATCGAAAGGATGCCACTGGCAACCACCGATAAACTGTCCCGGTGTGTGCATCTCCTCAGTAGTCTTTGCCAGAGAATAAGCCTGGGTCAGCATCGGTTTCTCACCCCAGCTGCGGCTGGCACGGTTCAGGTTATTATGCGCATACCAGTCATCCACATACTCACCAAACTCTCGGGTAAAGACACACTGGCTGATGCCGCTCATATCCATATCCGGCCATCCGTAAACCACATCATAGTTTTCCTTGACACCTGCCGAATTCCAGTCGGCAACAGCCACAGGACGGTATGGATAAGGATACTCATCCTTGGTCAACTGCAGCGACTTCAGGGCGAAATCCTTAGGATAGCGGGTCTCATTCAGGATAGGCTCCCACATCAGAACCGAAGGATGGTTGCGGTCACGACGGATGATTTCACGGGTATTCTGGAACACACGTTCTGCAAATTGAGGGTCCTTGTTCCAATACTGCCAGCCCGGTGTAGCCACGATGATGAAGATTCCGAGTTCATCGCAGGCATCCATGAACGACGGGTCCTGAGGATAGTGGGCAGTACGGATGATGTTGAAACCGGCATTCTTCAGACGGAGCACATCTCTCCATTGCTGACTGTTGGGAAGTGCATTGCCCACATAGGCAAAATCCTGATGACGGTTGGCACCGATAAACTGGCGGTATTTCTTGCCGTTGAGCCAGAAACCTTCCTTGCCACGGAACTCGAAGCTGCGGATACCCAACTTGGTCTTTCCGCCGTCCAATACCTGCTTACCGTCCCTGATGCGGGTAACCACACTATATAAATAAGGTGTCTCCGGCGACCAGAGATGCGGATTCCTGACAGAGAACATCTGTCTGACGGTCTGATGTGCATCGCCAGCTGCCAGGAGCACATTCTGCGAAACGGTCTTGAGCACCTTGCCCGAAGCATCCAGCAGACTCTGCTCCACCTTCACCTTGCGTGCCTTTCTGCCCACATTCTGCAAGTCGACATCAACAAACACCTTCGCCTGCTTTTCTGAAATATCCGAGAAATGAACGAAGATGCCGGCATCACGGCGGTCGGCTTCAATCACGTTGGTGATAGAAACATCCTTCTTATTGATGAGCCACACATCGCGATAGATACCACCATGATAAGCAAAGTCGAGTGTATACTGCGGTTTGCCAGGAGGATAACTCTTGTCATTAGAGTTGTCAGCCATCACAGCCACCACACACTTATCGCCCTTCTTCAGTCCCTGCTCTTTCAGGTTGACGATAACAGGCAAGTAACCGCCAAAGTGCTCCTTAGCCAGTTTGCCGTTCACATAAATCTTCTGCTTGCCCATTATCGCCTCGAAATAGATTTCAGAGCGATTGCCCGGCACGATAAAGGTTTTGCGATACCAGGCTATACCCTGATAGTTGCGGCAACCCGAAGCCTCAGCAGGTACCAGTTTCACACTATGAGGGGTAGAAACTACCTCCCAGCTTGTATCATCATAGTCGGCACGTTCTGCGCCCAGCACATCACCCAGATGGAACCGCCAGTTGGGATTGAAATTCCACACCTCGCGTCCCTGGTTGCTGACAGGAAACAAACCCGCCACCGATGTATCATCGTAAGCCGATGCCTTTGCCGAGCCTGCGCCCAGCAAAAGCATCATAGCCATCAATATGTAATATCTCATCTATAAACTATTTACTATAAACTATTACTTCACTTCCCAATCGTCGGTACGGAAAGAGCTGACAGGCAGACCATCGTGGAAGAGATCACCCACAACCCAGTTTTTGAACGCATAGCGCACAGCCACAGGTTTCTTCACGTCCTCACTCTTTACATACACCTTGTTGCGTGAAATCCAAGCCTGTGCCTTGTGGAATACCTGGTCTTCGCCGGCAATCTCGAAGTTGTCGCTCTTAGGACCATTGTTGAAGTAAACCCACTCCTTGCTGCGGTCGAAGCTGACTACAGCGGTATCGCCCTTGAACTCAACACTCTTGTAGACAGCGAAATCAGGCAATCCCTTCTGACCGTAAGTATTGGCAAGAGAAAGCAGAGCCAGACGCTCGCCCACCTCCTTCTTCTTACGTGGATGGATGCCATACTCCAGACCGGCATCAAGCAATACAGCCATACGGCAGTTGCTGATGCGCTTCTCTGCCTCCATCTGCTTTTCACGAAGCAGGGCACTGTTGTTTTTCCATTTTATCAGACTATAATCGTAGGGTGCAATCTGACAATAATAGAACGGAAAAATCCCCTGCTTCCATTCCTTGCGCCAACTGTTTACCAGGGTCTGCATCTGGTCGGCATAAGTAGCATAGCGATTGCAGTTATCCTCACCCTGATACCAGATAACACCCTTCATGGTGTAACCGATGAGCGGATGGAGCATACCATTATAGAGAGCCGAAGGACTGCGCTGCTGATATTTCTTCACATCAGCCTCATTCCAAGGTGTATGAAGTTTAGGGAATGCCTTGAGCCAATCGCTCTTGATGAGATTGCCGTTGATCCATGCCTCACAGGCACTACCGCCCCAGGAAGTAACAATCAGACCTACTGGTACACCCAGCGATTGGCGCAACGTCTTACCATAATAATAAGCAGCAGCACTAAACTCACGAACGCTTGCAGCATCAGCTTCCTTCCAGTCGCCAGCCACCGTATCAACAGGATGCAACTGGGCATTACGCTGAACCGTAAAGAGGCGCAACTGCTGGTCTTTACACAGCATCAGTTCTTCAGGAGTGCCCGCAACAGGCTGTGCCTTGAATCCCTTCATCGGCATCTCCATGTTACTCTGACCCGAACAGATCCAGACCTCACCAATCAGGATATTGTGAAGTTTCAATTCCTTTCCATCGCTCAGACTCAGTTCATAAGGACCGCCAGCCTGAGGCGTTTCTATCTTCATCGCCCATTTTCCCTGGGCATCGGCTTGAGTCTTATAGGTCTTGCCGTTCCAGGAAGCACGCACTTTTACCACCTTGTTGGCATCAGCAGTACCCCAGAGGTTGCATTCCGTCTGCTGTTGCAATACCATATTGTCGCCAAAGATCTTTGGCAGTTTCACTTCTGCCTGCGCTGCCAGAGTCATGGCAAGCAGCAGAGCTGAACATAACAGTTTCTTCATTTTATTCAATGTTAAGTGTTAAGTATTGAATGTTAAGTGTTAAATGTTAAGTGAGCAGTCTTGCTATCAACTATTAACTATAAACTAATACACGATGTTAATCGTGGAGAGTAATCCAGCAGGCAGGAGCGCCTTGCTCTTGGTGCGATATTTGGCATTGGTCCAGATTCCCTTAAACGGAGCCTTTCCCTCGCCAGCACCCTGCAGCGCATTGTGCCAGGTATTGGCTACAACAATCTGTATTTCGTTGCTGCCATTCTTCAGGTCGCGCTTCGGAACATACACCTCGTAAGGAGCTGTCCAGGCATAACCATATTGCTTGCCGTTGACCAGCACACGTGCCACATCACCAATCTTGCCCAACTGGATTTTGATGAATCCGTCATTAGAAGGAGCCGTCTTCGTTTTCTCGGCTGGAACTTCCATTTTCTCTTCTGCTGAAACCGGAACAGAATCGCCCCATTCAAAAGAAGAGGTAAAGGTAACGTGACCGCTGTAGTACTTCATCTTCTCATCTGCCGACTTCGACCAGTCGAAAGGAAGCGTTACGGTGGTATCTTTGCGGATATCATCGAAATGAACCTTCCACTTATCGGCTACAGCCAGCACAGAAGGATAGTTTTCTGCAAAACCCACACCTTCTTCTTCAACCAGTTTATGACCTGTCTGACTGATAACCTGCATGTCTTCCTTGTTCGAGAGGATAACGAAAGCGGAACCATAAGCAGGCAGACTCAATTTCACGACCTGGCGGATTTTGGAAGTCCTGGTACGGAAGGTTGCCGTAATCTGGCGTTCCTTATCTTCCTGGTTGGTCAGGAAATAGATGTCCTTTCTGCCTGTTGCCTCCAACACACAGCGGTGAGCATAATCCATATTCTCGGGCAGAACAACATCCGGTTCGATGCCATACTGAGAGAAGTCCTTTGCCTGATAAGGCTTGTCGATAATAATGATGCCTTCCTCGCGCAACTCCTCTATCTTCGCCTTTACCTCGGCAGACAGGGTATTTGCCGGCTGCGGAACCACCAGGATGCGGTAATCCTGATTTCCAGGCAACTTGCCCTTCGGACTGTATTCGAAATTCCATTTCAGCAAGGCATCCTTGTTCATCGAATCATATTTGTAGCCATGCAGGGCATTGCACCAGTCCTTCAGATCGAGGATATTCGCCGAATGAGTTACTCCTACAGGCGATTCTTCCATCGGAATGCCCACATTAGCCATACGTTTCTGTTCACTAGCCACCCGTTCTGCACCAAACACACCCGGAAGCATCGGAACGAGTTTATCCGGAGTAAGCGAACGGCTCGGAATCTCTTCGCCTGTAAACACGGCGATGTCTACCACCGGTCTGCCCTGCTGCAGATAATTCTGACACAGGGTGATGTAATCCACAAGACCACGTGCCTCAGGATACCAGGTATTGTCGCGCTGGAAGAAGAGACCGATGCCATCAAGCGTCATACCCGGCTTGCGGTCCATCCAAGGATTATGGGCAGTTACATGGAAGAAGAGCTTGTTCATGCCAAGCGCCAGATTGCGGTCGAGCATCGGCTTGAGCATGGCTGGTGTCTCATTCCATACACCACGAACCTCGGTGAATCCCTCTGCCTGAACGATATTCTTATTATAAATATGTGCACCGCTCACGGCATCGAGCATGTCGTTGGGTTTATCGTGAGTAGGCGAATTGAGCCAGTATTCTCCCATTGGATTGTCGGCATACTGATAGTGCTGCAGACCATCGGCAGGGAAGGTTGGTGCAATACTCTCGTGAGATACTTCTATATCCTGTTCATGAGCCAGATCGGTAAAGGTCTTGAAGAACTTCTCGTTTACCAGGTCATTGATGGTGAGACGGATATCCTTCAGTACCTGTTCGTATCTGGAAGCCGACTCCATCGGAACACCTGCCATAATCGGGAGGTATGGGATGAGGTCGTAACCGCGGCGTGCCTTGAACTCCTCGGCAAACTGATAGCCCCAGTTCTGACTGCTACACTCCCAGGAGTCGATGTGCAGATACTTCACCACATCGCTATGCGGACGGTTCAGGAACAATGCATACCAGGAATTGAAAAGTTTCCTGACGGCTGCCGGTGAGAACTTATCCACTTCGAGTCCCTTACCGGTTCCGGCTGTCGCATTGGTCTGTCCTGTTGAGGTATGTCCCATTCGCAACAGGCGCCAGGTGCCCTTAGGCAACTTATTCATCAGGTTGCCGTTCACCATGACACCCATCACCATTCCATTTTCCAGTTTCAAAGGCAGTACATCTGCCATCGCCACGGTCTCGCTCTTAGCTGCCGCATCGGTTTCGATACGCCATACGGCACCCGATTTTCCCTCATACTGGTTAATCATCGGCTGGTTGCTCAAGAGGATATTCTCCAGTTTCAGCAGCGGTTTCCATTTGGCTGCATCCAGGTCTTCTGCTCCCGGCTCTGTACCTTCCGGAGTCCATGAGAATCGGAAATAGCGGGCGGTGGTAGTCGGCAAACTGAAGGTATAATCACACATTGTGTTCTGCCAACCCTGACGGGGAGGCACCAACTGCTTGATATCTCTGAAGTTGATGCCGTCATCAGAAGCCTGCACCAGGAGGCGCTGCGACTGGATGTTGTTGCCGTTAGGCACCACCCGCATGCTGCGCACCGTAACGGGTTTATGAAACGAATAGGTGATAGAGGCAGGTTTCGCTGCCAGATAATAGCCCTTGGCGGTAGAAACAGCCTCGGTATATTCTATCTTCTCCGGTTTGAAGAGTTGGGGTTTCTCCTTGCATCGGATGGCAAAGGCAGCTATATCCTGATAATATCCACCCTCGCTTCCGGCAGGCTGCAACTTCCCGTCCTTATAACTTTCGGGTTGCCACATCTGCATGCCTTCTATCTTCTTACCGCCACCCACAATGGTATCGGTCCATACCACCTTCTGCATCGATTCGGCAGGAAGGATAGACGGATTGCCTGCCAGGGCGAAACCGTCGCAGATATGGATGCCCATGTCAAGGCCCAGGGAGTCGGCTTGCTGGAAAGAGTAATCCACCATCTCCCAGAACTTAGGTGACAACTGTGCCGCCTCGCCCTGATACTCCGGACGTTCGCTGACACCACGGATCGGCATCAGATAGGTACCGCCCAAACCAACATTCTTCATACCGACCAGATCGGCATGAATACCTGCCTTGGAAACGGCGCCATACATCCAGTACCAGAAGGTCCAGGGCTTGGCCTCGTCATTATGAGCCATTGTCGACGCTACCAGAAGCGCCGACAATGCCATCACCGTATATCGTTTTTTCTTATTCATAACAGTTCATAACAGTTAAAAGTTAACAGTTAAAAGTTAACAGCTCAAAGCTCAATGTTCAAAGCTCAAAGTTCAAAGTAAACACAGCCTTGCCCTTGCCGTTCAGCCATTTTGGCTGGGCTGAAGGTCCGTTGAGGTCGGTGGTATTCACCTTGTTTCTTACTGAAGGTATCACCTTGAAGACTGCCAGACCGGTTTGTGGCAAGGTATAGAGCAGACCATCACGACCATCACGAGGGGTATAAACACCCATGTGCTCATCGGCAGTCAGACCAGAGAAGCCGATCTTTCCTTCATCAGTCTTGAACTGCATCCACTTCACGTTGGCAAAGTAGCCTTTAAACTCTGGATAATCCCAGCTTTCGGCTGGAATCGGGTCATTATAGTCGTTCTGCCAATAGCCGTATTGCGGACCCTGTTCGCGGTTCTGCCAAACCCGGTAAGGACCGTTGCCCACCCAAGCCTTGCTGCGGACCTTGCTTTCCGGATAGTCGAAAGCCATGCCCATCATATCTACTACGCCACCGAAATTGTAATGACAGGTTACAGCCACCGAACCGTCAGAAAGGAACTGCCAGTCTACCTCATCGAGTGAGCCATGCTGATATGTAGCCACCAGCTTTGCCTCCGCTTCCTTCCATTCGAAACCGACGAAAGCACCCTGGTCAACAAACTCGGTATAAAGTGTCTTTTTCTTCTCAGCCTCTTTGTCATCGTGATTATAGAACTGGTCCAGACTGCGGTCGCTTCTTCTGGCAGCCATAAACCGAGGACCATTGCTCAGCGAGATTGCCTTGCCACCAACCTCAACACCCAACAGTCTGCCATCTTTCTTGGCAAAGCGATAAGTTCTGCCACCCGCCTTCACTTCAACAGCATCAGCCTGGTCAGCATAAGCAG
The DNA here is from genome assembly GCF_949820605.1 of Segatella copri. Taxonomy (NCBI): domain Bacteria; kingdom Pseudomonadati; phylum Bacteroidota; class Bacteroidia; order Bacteroidales; family Prevotellaceae; genus Segatella; species Segatella copri. The sequence continues at coordinate 159,573 of NZ_CATKVU010000007.1, read as the reverse complement.
CAGATGAAGTACTTAGAGCACTTGAATTTTTCACTCTTCGTTCTTCACTCTTCACTCCCCTGCTCCATGTCATGATTTCCTCACCTTCATGGTTCACAGCCTTGATTTCTACCGCATCAGCATTCGCCATCATCGGTATCTTCACCTGGGCTTCCTTACCCGGAGCTACATCCGGAGAAGAGAGATTGCCCTGCTTTAATACCTTGACCTGAGTGCTGCCCATCGCTGGCATCTGCAGCAGACGATAAGAGAAGCGGCAATCCTTCAGATTCACGAAGTTATACTGATTAGATAAGGTGAGTTCACCTTTCTCCACATCATTCCAAGTCAACTGTACCGGGCACCATACCTCTTTAATCGTATAGTAAGAGCCTTCCTTCTCGGCATGAGGGCCCACGATACCATCGGCTCCGAAGTTACCCATACAGTCTACATAATTGTTCTTGTCGGTACGCACCACACCTTGGTCCATCAGATCCCAGAGGAATCCGCCGGCACAGCGAGGGTTTGCCATCATCATGTCCCAGTAATCCTTCAGTCCTGCTCCGTGTCCACCGTCATACAGACCATGCAGGAACTCGGTAGGCATGAAGATTTCCTTCTGTCGCATATACTCCTGGGTCTCGCCATAAGAGCGGTAATGCTTGGTTTCAAAGCCGTTGCGGTTAGCCCAAGGATAGAGAACCACGCGCTTCTGTTTGTCCCAGAGAGCGAAGTCTGGTTCCAGTTCATAGTTGAAACCACCCTCGTTACCGTTGCTCCAGAAGATGATGCTAGGATGGTTCTCATCACGGGTAATCATCTCCTTCACCAGCTGCTTGCCCACGATGGTAGGATGCGCCCAATGCCAGCCGCTCAACTCACATTCCACATAGAGACCGAGCGAATCGCATGCCTCCAGAAACTCAGGATCGGCAGGATAATGACTCAATCTCACGGCATTCATGTTCATACTCTTGATGAGTTTCACATCTTCTATATTCTTCGCCTTGCTCAGCGTTCTACCGGTCTCAGGACGGAAGCTGTGACGGTTCACACCTTTGAAGATGACTTTCTGACCATTGATATAAACGCCATCGCTGGCACGGTATTCGATGGTGCGGAAGCCGAACTTCTGACGCTCTCTGTGGAGCGTCTTGCCTGCTGCATCCTGGAGTGTGAAAACGGCAGTATAGAGATGTGGAGTCTCGGCAATCCACTGCTTAGGAGCCTTTGTCAGAAAGTCGACATGCGCCTCATCGCTGTTTCTGGCATCAGCCACGTTCGATGCTACCACCTTTCCTTTCTCATCCAGAATCTCGGTCTTCACCTTCGCCCCCTTGACGGCACGGTTCAGGTAGCAGTCTGCCATAAAATGACCATCCCCCTTGGCATCAATTGCCACACGGTCGATGTTCTGCGCAGGTTTCGCCACGATGAATACAGGACGGAAGATGCCGCCGAAGTTCCAGTAGTCAGCACGGCGCTCTGCCATGTTCACCTGACTGTTGCTACTCTCCTTGCTCACCTCCACTTCGAGTCGGTTTTTATGTTTTCCGAAGAAGATGCGGTCGCTCACATCGTAAGTAAAGCGATAGAAACCGCCCTGATGCAAACCGTTTCCCGCCTTTCTGCCGTTGATGGTTACCTTGGCATCGGTCATCACGGCTTCGAAGACGAGTTCTATCTGTTTGCCCTCCCACTCCTGTGGCAGCGTAAACTCATATTTATATTTTCCTTTTTCGTCAGCAATACCTTCTGGAGTAGCCTTTCCGTAGAATCGCATACCATACTGATAGGTACCGAATCCCTGGAGTTCCCAGCAGGAAGGCACCCCAATCTTGGTCCACTTGCCGGCATTCCTACCACCTGTGCAGTAGAAGTCCCAGTTCACCATATCATCACATCCATGTCCCGAGAGATACTGGCGCTGTGTATCAATACTAGCCTGTGCGGCAGCAGTCATCGCCATCGCCCCCAAAGCTATCATTAAAAACGTTTGTTTTAGATACATATTGTTTATTCCGTATTTGTTTATATTCATTTTGTTATTCCCCAATAAAGACTCATAAACACAGATTTTGTAACTATTTAGCAAATCGGAAATACGCCGATAAGCTGCGAAAACATATCAAAAAACATCAACTTTCGCAGATTATAGAGCTAATTCAGCCACAACTTCATCAGTTGGTCATCAATATAGTACGTGCCCAAGGAAGTAGATACCAGATGATACTCCAGCAATTTCCTGATGGCAGACTGAACGCTGCTGGCAGAGCGTAGATTATGCCGTTTTACAAAAACCGTGGAAGTAATCTGCTTGGCAATGCCATCCTTGGCTATTGCATAAAGCAATTCCTTCTGAGGGAGCGTGAGACGCGACAGGATTTCACTAAACTTGCGGTCGTTGTCCAATATCATCATGTGGATGATGGCTTCCGCCATTGCCTTGTCAGCCTTGCCCTTTACATCCGTCTGGTTGAAAGCTTCATGAAACACCTTCTGCATATAATACGTATTTCCTCCGAACGTATCATAGACATCACGCACAGCCTCTTCCTCCACGTCCTTCCCAAACCTGGCAAACAAACTTTTCGCAAATTCCAAGTACTTATCGTATGGTATCACCTCCAAGTTCAGCATATCGGCACTATTGTAGAATGGATGCGCCTTTTCGGAGAACATCTTCGTAATGAGATGGCGCTCGCTACCTGAGAATATGAAGTTGGCATTGCTGCATTTCTGCACATAAGTGCGTAATATTGCTTCCATGTTCTTCTCTGGATAATAGCCAATCTGCTGGAACTCGTCTATCGCCACGATACATTTCTTGTCAGCATGCTCCAAACAGGCAAATATCTCATCCAGGGTATAGATCGGATTGGAGATATCACCTAGCGAAAGGTTAAAGGTCGGCGTGTTCGAGATGGGATCATAGCCGAAACACCCATTGATAGATTTCAATGTGTTGACCACCATCTTGAGCATCTTCTGACTGCGATGAGCCTGTTCGAAAACAGCCTTACCTAGTTCGAAGGCAAACTCCTGGATGCTCGAAGTACGGAGTATGTCGATGGAAATGGCGATAAAATCATTCTTGACCATCGGCGAGTCGAGACAAAAGTCGATAAGCTTACTTTTGCCCACACGCCGTGCAGCCATCAACACAATATTTTCACCCGAAGTTACCTTTCGGATGATTCTTTCTGCCTCCACCTCTCTGTCGCAGAAGTACTCTGGCTTAATCTTGCCTGTGATAATAAAAGGATTCTCCATACTCTTTACCTAATTAAATCAGTAGTTATGGCGGCAAAGATAATAAGATTTCTCGAATTATGCAAATTAAATTATGCAAATTGCATAATGCAAAACAAATAATTCGAAATAAGCTGCGAAAATATATCAAAAATCATCAACTTTCACAGATTATAGAGCTAAATTGTCGGAAAAGGGCTTTTACACACCTTTTCCGACAAGTTATTAATTTGCCTCAAAACGGCATCCCCATACCTGATGCCTCACAGTATTCTCATCTTGAAATGCAGGGTATAAGTCTTGGTTTTGTCGATGGAATATTTCTTCAATACACCAGGTCCGCAACTGCTGTTACCCAGGCCCAGAACGGCACAATCGAGACTGAGACAGGTGTAGCGCAGGTTAGGATTACCCGACTGCTTCAGTTCGAAATCGTGATGGGCGGCATAGAGGTCTGTCACGCTGTATGGCAAGGCAGAGAAACTCAAAGGTGTATCGCCGGCAGCGATAACCTGCAAGGCATTCTTGCCATTTTTATTGGTCAGTTCGATATACGAACAGTCCTCATGGTTACCGTTGTCCTGCGGACGGGGATAGTGGGTAAACTGATTCTCCACGCTACTCTCATACCATCCTATCGGACAAGACTGCTTGCGGTCAGGATAATTCTCCCAAGGTCCCCTGCCATACCATTTCACCTGGTCGTAAGCCACTCTTGGCAGCTCCAGCATCAGACCCAGACGAGGAAGTTCAGGCAGATTGCCCTCAAAACTATAGGTAGCCTTCACGTCGACGAAGCCGTCCTGCTGAGGAGATACCTCCAAGCGGAGACGGATATTGCCGCCAGACTTAGCCGATGCCGAAGAACCAGCCTTATCTGATGCTCCATCCTCACCATAATGATATACATACTCCCCATCCTTCAGCGGGATAGCGGAAAGTGTGCTGTCGAGATGAGTCTTCTTCCAATCCTTCGCTATCCAGTTGCCGAAACTCTTGTCGTTGTCGGTTGGCGCACGGAAGAACTGAGGAATCACGGAGAAATTGCGTGCCAGCAACTCGGCAGTTGACAGAGTTGCCAAACGGCGGGAAGACTTGTATCGCTTCATGGCATCCGCAGCCAGTTTCCTGCCAGCTTCATACAAGTCATCGCTGAGGGCTATCTGCTCCCTTCCTACCTCTACACCCTGCTGGGAAATGACTGAGAGATTCAATCGGGAATCCGTATTTTTATACGTTTTGAAATCGTGCAAGCTGCATAACCTTGCACTATCACCCGGCTGTACTGATGGCATCTTCAGCTCTCCTTCCTGACCGACAGCACCATTTTTCGTCACCTGATACTGGCAGCTGAAGTTCTCCAGCGAGAGATGGGAATGATGATTCTTTACCCAGATTTCATCCCCTTTCTGAGTTATCCACACCGGTGCATAAACATGCTTTACCTCCTGATACTTAGCCGATACCGAGCGATCGGAGAAGACCACACCATTCAGACAGAAGGCTTTGAGATTAGGCTTGTCACCGAAATCACCGCCATAGAGCACATGGTTGGTTCCCGGAGCATAGATGCCCTGGTCAACCCAGTCCCAGATAAAGCCGCCAGCCATACGGGGATGACTGTATATCTCCTCCCAATATTCCTTGAAATTACCCAGCGCATTACCCATACAATGGGCATATTCGCTGGTAAGCACAGGACGATTATCGTTCTTTCTCATCGCAATATCCAGCAGATGCTCCCATCGGGCATTCTCCGCTCTCTCCTTGTCAGAACCTTCGGGAACGCCCGGATTCAAATACTCTGCCTTCACACGGGGATAGAAACGGCTCATGACATCCACACAGGCTGGGTCGGTCTCATCAAAATCCTTCTCGCTCAGGCCCTTCGCCGGCTGATAAGGCGTCTGAGCACCTTCATAATGCACCAGTCTCGTTGGGTCGAAGGTATGAAGCCAGCCTGCCATAGCTGCATGATTGGCACCGAAACCGCTCTCGTTGCCCAAGCTCCAGAAGATGATGCTCGGATGGTTCTTGTCTCTTTCTGCCATTCTCACGGCTCTGTCCAGAAAGGCGGCATTCCAGTCGGGAGTAGAGGTGAGCGTTCCACGGAGTCCGTGGGTCTCGCAATCTGCCTCGTCCATCACATAGATGCCGGCACTATCGCACAGTTCATACCAGCGGGAAACATTCGGATAATGACTGGTTCTGACGGCATTCACGTTCGCCTGCTTCATCAGCCGGATATCGCGCTGCATCATCTCCTCGGTCATCACTCGTGCCAGCTTCGGATCATGCTCGTGCCGGTTCACGCCACGCAGTTTGATAGGTTTTCCGTTCACCATCAGCTGTCCGTTTTCTACCGAAACCCATCTGAATCCGATGCGCTGCTGTACCTGTTCCACCACACTTCCCTGCTTGTCGAGAAGTGCCAGTTTCAGGGTATATAAATAAGGTGTCTCAGCGGTCCAGGCATGCGGTTTTTCCACCACACCTTCCATGCGTTCGAATTTTCTTCCACCTCGCTGCGGATACCATTCGTTCATCAGGGCTGCCTTATGATTCAGGTCGAGAATCTCATCGGCAGAAGCCTGCAGAGAAGCCTCCGGTCTGTCAGCTCCCGGCAGTTTCAGCATCACGCCTTTACCTTCTGCATCCTCCAGCCACGCCATCAGCCGGTAACCTTCTCCCTTCTCACCTGCTGCCACCGCCAGTTGCGGATTGATCTGCAGGGTGAAATCACAGGGAGAGGATGCAGCGGAAGAGAGCTGCGGCAGGGTGCGGACGGCGAAATCACGGATGCGGACATTCGGTGTGGAATAGAGCCAAACATCACGGTGGATGCCACCGAAGCGCCAGAAGTCCTGATCTTCCAGATAACTGCCGTCGCTATACTTGTAAACCTCTACGGCTATCTCGTTCTTGCCTGCCTTCAGATAAGGAGTCACGTTAAATTCGCTCGGCTCCATCGAACCCTGCGAATAACCAACCTTCTCGCCGTTCACCCATACATAGAAGGCGCTCATCACGCCTTCAAAACGCAGGAAGGTCTGACGGTCCTGCCGGAACAGCAGCGAGTTTGCCTTCAGCTGGAAGCTACGTTTATATTGTCCGGTAGGATTGCGTTCCTCGTAGGTAGTCCAGTCCTTCTTAGGTGTAGTCATCACATAAGGAGGATTGATTTTAAAGGGATAACCTGCTGATATATAGATAGGTGTACCATATCCATTCACCTCCCAGTTGGCTGGTACTGCGAGCGTTTTCCAGTCCTTGCAGCTATAGTCAGCACGATAGAAATCCACGATTCGTTCCTCCGGCGTCTTCGTCCATCTGAACTTCCATTCTCCGTTGAGCGACATCTGGCTATCTCCCTTCTTTGCCTGATAAGGCATGAATGCAGCCCGTGCCGGTTCCCGGTTGATGGAAAGCACATGCTGGTCTTCCCAGTCATGGTGCTCTGCAGCGGCTGAAGCCTGAGGTGCAAGGATTGGCAAAACCATCCCAGCCATCATGATCATGATTTTCCGTTTGTTCATCATATTATTTATTTTTTAAACAGTTTACCAGTTTATCGTTTTTGTCCATACAATAAAGACGCCCCACCCCATTTTTTGTAACTGAGAATGAGTACTTTTTAGATTTACCGTCGCTCTCACGCGCACACGTATAAGTGTTTTTCTCGGAAAAAAGTCTCAAAGTCTCATTTTTCAGGAAAATTTTAGTTTATATATCTGATATATAACCGTTTATAAGAATGATACTTTTCTGAAAATAGCCAGAGAAGTCTCATCGAAGTATCATAAAATAGGGAGAAGTATCATAAAAAACCGGCAAACATCATACAAAACAAGCGAAACAGCATACAAAACAAGCGAAACAGCATACAAAACAAGCGAAATATCAAACGAAATGCATCAATTATGTCCACGTACGTGGTTACTCGTACCCACGTACATGGGTAGCCATGACCACGTACATGGGTACGAGTGACCAAAACGTTGGGTATCCATGCCCAAAGCCTTGGGCAACCATGCCCTACATAGTTGGGCACAAATGCCCAAAGGCTTGGGTAAGTCTGGGCAAAAGCATATATAAATTGTCCTAATTCCGTAGACGTTTACTCTTTCTTAAAACTAGAAAGGTAGACACTACTACTGATATAAAAACTGAAAAAATAGACGCTACGGACTCAAAAAGACTGAAATAATAGACGTTTTTATAGTCTTTTGCAGCAACCCAATGCCGATTTCATGATACTTCTCCCGATTTTATGATACTTCTATGATACTTTTTTGTAAAGATATTAGGAAGTCTAATTTTTACAAATCATCATATATCAACACTTTACAATAATATTTCCACCTAATAATGAGACTTTGAGACTTTTTTCTCAAAAAAAAACTTATTACGCAAGAAAAAAATCTGCGCCATCTGCGTCATCTGCGTGAGATTCTTAAGTCACACAGATTTCGCAAATGGCGCAGATTTCCTTTTATTGTACTTCCAGATAATCGAACGAAACGTTCGGAAGACTGGAGAGGATTATCTGATAGGTACCGGCATTGATCTGAGAATCAGTAGTGGTACCGATGGTTTTGAACTTATTCGGCGTTTCAGGGAAGGTCATGTCTCTATCCAGCAGGACGATGCCCTTGCTGTCCACAATCTTCAACCTGCCTACCTGCTGCTCACCGGTTGTGTTCTTATAACGGAAACGCAACATGTATTCGCGGGCTACACCAGGATTGATGGTCCAGGTTGAGGACTTGCTCTTATAGCGCACAGCCGGGAATACTTCGTTGTCCTGAGGCAACAGCTCCTTCGGATATTTCTCTACCACATCCTTATCCAGGTCAGCCCAGTAGGTCTTGCTCATTCCGCTCTCAGACTTGCTGCCCTTGAAGGCGACATTCCACTTCTCTGCATCTCCTATCTCTCCCTTGGCAGCAATGGCGATGGCAGAGATGATTGCCTCTCCCACCTTAACTTCCGGGAAAGAAACGGTCAGCAGACCGCCCTTTACCTTGATATCTACCACCTTCTTGCAGGCTCCCGCAAAGCCAGCCTCAGCCCAAAGGTCGAGGTCATCTACTACCACGGAATCGTTGATGGCTACATCAAAGATGCGCTCGCCTTCACAATCGATGCCGGCGCCCTCATGCTTGCCCAACCAAGGCTCAGCAAAATAGAGTTCTACGCGATATTCTCCATCCGGAACGGCAAACTGATAGTTCAGCGCATGACGCCCCCAACGGAAATACTGGAAGAGCTTTGCATCATGGGCCGCAGCATGCAGAGAGGCTGCAGATGATGATTTCAAGCCATGAATGCGGGAGGTGATATGTCCCTGACTCGCCGTAAACGGATTCATGCCGAAACGCTCTGCCCAGGAATGAGAATAGACGCTGTCGTCCTGCTCCCACTCGCTGCCATAACTGTCTGTAACGGCATCACCGCCACAGTTCACTCTATACAGATAGGTATAACCCTCGGCTGGTTTCAGAAGATTTCTGCTGCGGTCGGCAGCTGTAGGCGTAAGCGTATCTGGCTGCACCTTCGTATAATGATTGCGATACCAGTAGAAGCCTTCGGTAGGCTGTTCCCAAGGCGTGAGAAGTCCCTTGTAATTAAACGGTCCCACCTTGTCGATGCGGCGGTAAGCCTCATCCGGCTGTACTCTGCCCGGGTTCTCATGCGATACGAAGAGCCACTGGAAATGGCCGCAGACGCTGTCCCTGGCACTCTCTGCCAGCATCGCCTTCTTGCCGAGAAGAGATACAAAGGCATCTTCGGTATAGGCTTTTGACAGAGCCTTCGCATCACCGGCATGCAGTTTCTCTGCATCGGAACTGCGGAAACCGAGGGTGCGCCAGGCACCATATTCACCATTCAGCAACTGGTTAGGCTGCTTCAATTCCTGATCATATTGATCGGCTGTTCCGCCGTAGGTTCCGCTCCAGTTCTGAATCACATTCCAGTCGCTTCCCTCTCCTCCATTACAGGTCGTGATGGCGCGCATGGTCTGAGCGGTAGGGTCCATCTCCCGGATGATGGCAGCACACTCCTCGGTGAAATCCTTCGGCATCACACTCTCGTTCTGAATACCCCAGAGAATGACGCTAGGCGAATTGCGGCGCTCCTTGATCCAACGGCGCAGCAGACGCTTGAAATTCTTGCGGAAGGCGGATGTATCATACCAGACATGTGCTGAGAACTGACTCCAGAACAGCATGCCCTGCTCATCCAGCAACTGCTGGTAATAGAGATTATGTGGCTGATGAGCCTCACGGAAGGCATTGAAACCTGCCTGGCGCATCATCTTGACACGAGAGGCAATCTGCTCGTGAGAGAAGGCATGACTCTGACCGAAGAGATGCTCGTAATCGCAGGTTCCGTTGATGAATACCGGACTGCCATTGAGATAGAATCTGCCGTCTTTCTTATCCATCTGGGCTGAATCGCCACGGAGCGCAGCCTGCTTCTGTCGGAGTACCGGCCAGGAGATGGTGCGGATGCCGAAAGGTGTAGCCACATCATCGATGGTCTTGCCCTCTCGCTTGATGATGCTGGAAAGGGTATAGAGATAAGGATCCGTGATGCTCCACAGATGAGCATCGCTGACCTTTGCCTGATGACGGACCACCTGGGTCTCGCCTGCCTTCAGGGTAATCTTTCCGGTCTGTCGGAAAGCGGTCTTGCCGCTGCTCAGCGCCAGTTTGCTGATTACCTCGATGGTCTGCTCATGGTCGGAATAGTTCTTCACCTCGGTATCCACGAAGACGCTGTCGCATGCCTCGTTGTTCCAGACGTGTACTCCGAAAGGCTCCACCCTCACCTCATCGGTTTCGATGAGCGATACAGGACGGAAGATGCCGAAAGGCTGACTACCCTCCGAGAATCCCCACTCTGACGAACAGCCACCGCAAGGCCAAGGATTATTGGTCTGCATAGCAGGATGTTCTACCTTGATATTCAATACATTATCGCCCTCATGGAGTGCATCCGAGATATCGAGCGTAAAACTGGTTCTGCCTACCAGTTCCTTCGGATAACTCTTGCGGTTCACCTTGACCGTAGCAAAGGTTCCCACACCTTCCAACTGCAGGAAGTAGCGTTTTCCAGTCTGTTTATGAACGGAGAAATGCTTCTCGTAGGTGGCGGTACCATGCAGGTTGCCGTGCTTCAACTGTCGGTAACCGTAATAATCGTCCAGATTACTAGGCACATTCACCCGGAAGGTTCCCATCTTCTTCGTGATACTGTCTTCCGAAGTCTTGCCGAAGGTTACCTGCCAATCCTGATTCAGACTCACGATCTGTCGTTTTCCCTTCTTTTCAGGTGTCGGGAAAGAAACCTGCGAACGTCCCATCGGCACACTCGTAGCCACGGCGATGCCTCGCTGTCCGGCATGGTTCACGGCACAATAGAAATGGTATACCACGCCCTGATGTTTCAGCACATAACTCTTATGGGCGAACATATCATCATAAGGTTTGGAAGGATAAACCAAGTCGGTTCCCTCCCAGTCCTGCCAGTTCACCAAGTCCCGGCTTACGGCAAATGTATTGTAGGCATTGTATTTTCTCTCCGGATTATAGGCAGAGAAATAGAACATGACATAATAATGCGGGAACTTCACGATCTGTGCATCTCCCGTAATGATGCCCGGAGCCTCATGAAAGAACACCGGATTGCCAGTCTTTCGCTTGGCTGTGCGGAGAGGCAGACGGCGCCAGGAAGTCATGTTGCCGGAAAGGGCGATACCGATGCGCTCAGCCTTCAGCTGGTTGGCAGGATTGATGCCACCGGCATTATAGAACATGACGAAAGGTTTGCCCAACGTCTTGTTCTTATCCCAGTAGACGGTGCTTTTATAGTGGGTGAGTTTCTCCCACCACTGTGCACTCTTATCGTTGATGGAGAGAACAGGCGAAGGGGATGTTTCCCAAGGATGTGCCTTGGTGATATCGCCTCTGGTAGATGCCATACCCATATTGAGCGGCTTGCGGATGGCCTCATAGCCCGTACCTTCACCACCGAAATAGCTCATCCAGTGGCGACCTTTGTATTTTGCCATCTCATAGGATCCGTTCCAGGTCCAGTCTATCAGCGCCGGGTATCCTGCACGCTGGTTCATATCCCATCCCTTGTCGGCATAGCAGAGCAGTCTGCCCAGGGTTTTCCATTGCAGCAGGTCATCGCTGGTAGCGAGCCATGTTTCATACCCTCTGCCATCCGTTCCGTCCTTGCCGTTGTATACCACATAGGTCATATACCACTTGCCGCCCTCCCTGTACACCATCGGACAGTCTATCTGGTGGTAGTTGTCCTTTGGGGCAACCACCATACCATATTTATAAGGTGTCTTCACCTCGTCGTATATCTTCTGCATCACGTTTTTGCTGATTTTCTGTGCAAAAGCGGTGATGCCGCCAAAGATAAGAAGAGATAAGAGTACCAGTCTCTTTCTTTCGATTTTCATATTTTTATTTTAGTATCAATTAATTTTAAATCTTACAAATACAAAGACGTTTGGAGATAGTTTTTGTAACTATTTGCATAAAGTTTATGTGATTTAGAATTGCAAAACATGAAATGATAAAGATTTAGAAGAAGTAACCCTAAATATAATGAAGTAATTACGAATATTACTTCATTATATTATAGGTTAAGTTTAAATCTCTCCTTAAACATAGCCATTTCTCTTGCAGGAATCTGAAGCTGAATCGCCAAATTTTCCCATAGATCAACGGCCGTTTGAACCTCCTGAATAATGTTTTCTGCCTCCTCCCTCTTAATCATATAACTCTCGCACGAATCAAGCAGAACATGGATATCAGCCTTGTTTGAAGATTCATTGATCAGAAGACTCTGATATTCATTAAGAGTAGGGTTCATATCATAGGCAGGAGAGAGAGTCCATCCTTTTGGTGTCAGCAGAAAGCCATGGTTTCTGAAGTGGTCATCAGAATTACCAATACAAATGTTGAAGGCAACCCTTCTGTAGAGTTCCTGAAGATTTTTCTCTACGTTGCAACAACCTTGGAGTATGAAATCAACTATATCAAGATAACCATAACCACCTTGGGCATTATCACCATCCTTTAATCCTAGCAGAGACATGGATGACGCAAAATGTATTCTCTTGGCTTCATCTGTTCTGTCAAAGCGTCTGGACAGGAGTGTGTGATATTTTCCTAGTCCTCCCAATGTCCTGGTTTGAGCAGCCTGGATTCCTGCCTTTTGGGCAAGAAGATGAGAAAAATGTTCCCAAAGTCCTGTGTCATAGTCATCTTTTCGCGAAGGAAACTTAGCAATACATAGATTGCCTTTTTCATCCAACACACCAGCCTTAGGTCTTGCGCCACCCAATGAGGTACCAGGTTGGATAAGCTGTGCTATCCATTTTTTCTCGGGCAACACATCATTCTCTTCGGATTTTTCCACTTCCTGACTGGCATGAATCAATTCTCTAATCTCTGTCAATGGGGGAATCTTGAAAGATGGTGACATATTGATATAATCACCTTCCAATTCCCTTTTAAATCTAAAGCCACCCATTCTGGAGAAGTCATCTATGCCCATGAGGTAATCGAATGAAGAAAGTGTTCTGACAGCTCTTTTTTCTTCAGCGGCCTGTATCTGTTCTCTTCTTTTAAGCAAGGTACGTCCCCATCTATCTGGCAATGCATCAGAAAAACATCCGAAAATATCACTTCCTGGTTGGGTGTATTGCATGCCTGGATAGTTATTGATGTCCTCCGAAAGCTTAATTCCGCCATAAATCTTAAGCCAGTTTTCATCAAACTTAAAGGCATAACTATCAGAGCCGCGCAATTTCTCATAACACAACTCCCCTATCAACTCCACTTTGTCGAGCCAGTTAAAATCTGCGAAAACAAACAGTCGTTCCATTTCTATCCTTTTTTAGTTGCTCTTTGTCGGTTCTTCAGTCCTATATCCTGCAATGCCCTTCCGAGTTTATCATCCTTTGCCAAGAGCAAGATGTCATCATCCAACTGAAGTGCATAGAGTACACGCAGGTAGATTCCGATGGAAACCGTTGGCAATCCCTTCTCCACCTTGCAAAGTGTAACTTCTGAGCAGGTTGCTCTTTCTGCAACTTGTGCCATGCTCAAGTTGCGGCGTAATCTGGCAAGCTTGATCTGCTCCCCCACGATTTCCATTTTCTGTATCAACTTCCTTGGAAGTTTGTTAGCCATTGTATTCTTTGCCATAATCTTAATCCAAATTATAATATGCAAATATAAACAATATACTTCATTTTAAGATGGGTTAGTCTAAAGTTTTATAGATAATTAAGAATCTATTTTCAAAGAAACAGGTCCACTTATCCTACTCAACTCTTAATACAAAGAAAACAGCACCAGTTTTTTCTTTTGAATTCTTTTAATTTTAGTACCTAGTAATTTTAAATCTTACAAATTCAAAGACGTTTGGAGATAGTTTTTGTAACTATTTGCATAAAGTTTATGTGTTTTAGAATTATTAACCATGAAAAAACATACATTACAAAAGGAAAAGGCTATATTTGCAGCAACTTAAAAATTACAACACATGAAAAATAGAACATTATTTATAATAGGAATTGTACTGGTAACACACCAATCTACCTAGAGATTGTGTTAAAGATAAAAGACTCATTAAACTGTCTGAAAAACTTATAGAGTATTCACCCCTATATATCAATACTTATAGTTGGTTTTGGATGGGTACAGTATATAAGAATGACAAGCAATATGCATTCCCAAGATTACAAGCAATAAATCTTGAATTTAAGAGAATTTCCTGTAATGGATTAAGGCGTAAACATACAACATAACTGAACTTTCAGGGCGTGTGGAGTTTACATGCAAAACTTGAAATAGAAATAAAAACCTCGCCAACAAAACGAAGAAAGGATAGATCATAACACATGATTTGTGCTATACTCTATCCTTCCAATTATATCATTCTATTTAGTAGAACAGCCAATCAATCGCCTTGTCGGCACCTGAGAGACCGGCGTCACGAGCGGTAATCTTATCGCCCGTAGCACCGAGCACAAGCAGGAAGCCCTTTGGCAAAAGCAGGGTATGCTTGCCGGCAGCAAACTCGTACTTGTGGATGTTGACCTGTGGCATACCGTCGATGCGGATGGCGCTGGTGAGCTGAGGTTCAGCCTGACCGTAATCGTTGGCTGTGGCATCGGTCTCCAACTTCGGAGCCTTGGCATATTTCATCTGGTCATCACGGAAATAACCTATCAGGAGCTGCACAGGCTTCTTGGTGATGAAGGTGAGCGAGGTAGACTCGCCACGCTGCTTGCTGCTGTTCATTACATAAGCATTCATACCTGCCAACTCAGGAGCGAAATCGGTCACTACACTATCCAAATCGTTGAAGAGTCTGGCTCCCTTGGCTATCTTCACAGTCTTGAAGTTAGTCTCGCCATTGATATTCTCCATCTGGAAAGCACCCTTCTGCTGGGTTGCATCCTTCAAAGGCTTGATATCCTCTGCCTTCATCTTGTAAGTACCCGCAGCCTGGGCCTTGAGCATGGCGATGTTCTTCTTCAGATTCGCCAGTTCCTGCTCATATTTCGGCAAGAGTTCGCTCCAATGCTTCATGTTGCCGCCATCACCTCCGATTGGAATGCGGCGCTGGGCGGTCTGCATCGAATTGGCATAGAGATAGGTATCCTTGGTAAGATCTACCAGCTGACGGTAATAATCCAGACTCTTTTCGAGCAGCGGAACGGCAGCATCCAGTTCCTTGATATCCTTGCCCCACTTATAGTTGAGCACATGCTGAGCCGCCTTCACCTTCCAACCGAAAGCATAGGCAAAGGCACGGTAACAATGCATATCGTTCTGAAGACGACGGAACTCATCCTGATTGCCGGTTACACGACTCGCTACGGCATCGATGGCAGCCACAGCCTTGTCGCCGTGAGCCTCGGTCTGAGCTACAATATCGAGCGGCAACTCACCCACATGAGGCTGATGCTTCCACTCCTTCTCTACATATTCGATGAGTTTCTCGCCCTCAGGACCGCAACTCTCATAGAAACCAGGATAGATGGTGTACTTATATGGATTCACCAGCTGACTCATGAACATGCCCAGAAGCAGCGTCTGACGGTTGCCTTCGGTAATACCGAAACGGCGGAGGAGCTTAGGCGCAATCTCGCCGCTCTCATCGTATGCCTTGCGGATGCTGTCAGCAACAGAGGCATCAGAAGCATAGTAATCGGCAAGTACCTTATCCCAGTAATTACCCTCGGCAGCTACATCGCGACGGCAGTTCCAGGCATATCTTCCCCATGTCTTGTACCACATCCAGTCGCGGTCCAACTGCTTCTCCCGCTGTCCGCCAGGCAATTTATCTGCCGTATAAGGCCAATCCCAGTAACTAGCCTGCGGATAGAGATGCAGGGCATTGGCGTGATGAACATCGTGCATCGCCGTTACCGCCTTCTGAACGAAAGAAGGAGATGACCAGCGGAATGGTTCGAGATTGGCAAGGATATGCACGTTGCTGATATGGGTAGAACCCAGGGCTGCCAAATCGGTATGAATCTTGGTCCAAGGACCGCGAGGCTGATAGGTGGTCAACGACTCTCCGTTATACTTATGCATCGTATAGAGGTTCTTGTAGAGAGGCAGCGCTGCCTCCATCACCATCTTGCAGTCGGTATCGTGGGCACGGAGCAGGACTGGCGGTTCGTCGGTTCTTCCCAAAGCCTTCAAGCCGTCCTTGACACCCGGAATAATGGTCTTGGTCATCCATTCCACATCATCCTCGTAGGTATTCATCGCCTCACCGAGACAGACGAGCAAGCCTACATTCGGATATTTCTCGATGAAGGCAGCTACCGACTTGCGGGTATAATCGCTGATGAGCGGAGTGATAGGACGGTGACGGTCCTGTGTCTTCAAGCCATAATGATCGGCAAAAGGCTTAGAGAGGATGATGTTGTAGAACATCTGAATGACGAAGATACCACGGCGGTCAGCCTCCCTGGTCAGGAACGAGAACATCTCTTCGTTCTTCTTGAAGGTAGCCTCATCCACTTCGAGGGCGAAAGGATAATCCTTCAGTTTGACGAGCGAAGCAAAAGGATGACCGTTCCAGAGATAAAGCGAATTCATCTTGTTGTCTACGAGCATATCAAGATACTGAATCCACTGTTCCTTGTCATAGAACCAAGGGAAGTTCTCCGGGGTATAAGGGTATTCGTAAACCTGATGGCCCGGCAGATAAACGGTTTTCTGCAAACCTACACAAGCACCACGGAGCACCATTTCAGGCGCATCCTTCTGCATCAGCGGCACATTGAGAGAACCATGCTGAGCCACGTATTCAGCGATTTCGTTGCAGCCGTAGATGACTCCCGAGCCGTCATTTCCCTGCAACTGGATTTTCTTTCCCTTGCGGGTCCATGAGAAACCTTCCTTCTTCAGTCCGGCAGTATCCTTGGCTTGCGAGAGCGAAATGCGATATTCGCCCTTCTTGCCGTTCACCACTGCAGAGAATCCCAAACGGTTGAGCTTCTTCTGCAAGTATTCAGCAGCATACTGTTCCCGATTAGAAGCCTTCTTCTCGGTCAGGATATTCACTTTCTGGGCAAAGGATACAGATGGAATCAGCACGAGGGCTGCCATCACAAAAATCTTTTGTACTTTTATCATTGTCTTAGTCTTTGTTTTATAAATAAAGACGCAGATAACTTATTTTTGTAATCAATGAAGGAACATTCGTTTGTGGGATCTAAAACAATAAAAGGATAGAGTATGATACGTTCATCGTACATATTCTATCCTTTTAATTTACTATTTTCTTATTTTATCTTTTTCAAATCCACTTCCTTATACGCCACTCTCTGGCGGCGCCAGGTGTAGATGCAATGCAATTTGCCATCCTTTCCCTCGATGATGCCTGGATAGGAATACTGGTTGATAGGACTGTCCTCCAGGGTGAGGAGATGACGCCAATGGGTGCCGTCATCGCTGATGGCAAGACTCAATGGTGTGCGAGGTCCCTTCTTAGTTCCCGGCAAGGTCTCGAAATTGTTGTAGATGAGCACGTGTTTGCCATCCTTCAGAGTGACAGCATCCGTACCGCTCTGGTTGTTTTCGATGTCGAGCAGGGTAACCGGAGTCCAGGTATCACCACCGTCGCTGCTAAAACTGGTGGCAAGTTTGGCATTATGAGTACGCATCAGAACCTGCAATCTGCCATCCATCAACTTCAGGATAGATGGCTGGATACTGTAGATATATCTCGCCTTCTCACCCTCCTTGTAGATAGGATGCTGCATATCCACCGTAGCCGAATCCACATCGTCGGTACGAGGCTTCAGTTCGGCATCTACCGGACCCACATACTTCCACTTTTTGGTCTTCAAGTCGAGAATCTCTACATGGAATCGCCAACCCTTGTTCTCGGTACTGGAACCGCAGATGAGTCTGCCGTTCACCATTTCCGGCTTGTTCTTGATAGGACCGAGGAAACCGTCTGGCAAAGCCTCCGGATCACTCCAGGTCTTACCGCCATCCTTCGATTTCACAAGACAGCCCGTCCAGTCGCCAACCGTAGAACCCACCTTATAGAACAGCCATATCTCGCCATCCGGCATGGTATAGAGCACAGGGTTCCAGCAAGACTTGCGCTTCAGATTGGCAGGCAACTTGATATTGGCTGACTTAGAGCGGAAATCATATTTGTAGCCGGCAGGCACACCGAAACGGCGCAATCCATCCTTGATAGGTCCCTTATCAGCCGGAGTTGTCTTCTCATCGATGCCCGAAAGACCCGCCTTCTTAGCCTCAGGAGTACCCAGGCGATAAACACCATCGGCAGCCAGGATAGGTTTCTCCCAAGTTTTGGCACCCTTCGGCTTGCGACTTACCCAGATGCAGACATCCGGATTGCGCTCGAAGGTACCGCCGAAGTAAGCAGCCACCAGGTCACCATTCTTCAACTGGGTAATAGTAGAGGCATGAGCCGATGGGAATCCACTGTAATCATAAAGGAATTCATCCTTCAGGATGGCAGCATCGCGGGTAGGGATTTCTACCGAATAATGATAATCGCCACTACCCACCGTCTCAACCTTGCCATCAGGCAGATAGACATCGGCTGTGGTGTTGCAAGGCACGGTGATATCCCAATCCACATGCTGCAAGGTCTTCTTCCACTGGCTCTTCACTACTCCGTATGGAGTCTCGTAATCAGCCTTTACCGATTCGCAGTTCTGAATACTGAATTCCGGCTTCAGCACGATGTGCTTGTAAGCCACGCTGGCATCAGCCTCAGCCACCTGCTGCACGTCGACTCCCTGCTGTTGGATGCCTCCCAGATACTGATAGCACCAGGTAAGCAAGTCGCCCAAAAGCATCACATGATTGCCCGAATTCATCTTCGGATCAGCCTTGTCGCCATTCCAGAGTTCCCAGATGGTAGTGGCTCCGTTCTCTGCCATATAACCCCACGACGGATAGGTGCGCTGGGTAGCCAGGAGATAAGCCACATCAGGGAAACCGTTGTCGCTCAAACCGCGAAGGAGCCAGGAGATGCCGATGACACCGCAGTTGACATGTTCCTTGGCATCGATGCAGATGCCCTTCACTACCTGCTTGATGAGTTCGCTGCGCAACTTCTGGGGAGCGATGCCGAAGGAGAGTGCCAGGAGATTGGCTGTAGAGGTATTGTTGCCATAATAGATGCTGTCTGGATAAAGCACATGACCCGGACGACGGGAAGTTCCTGCCTTGTTGGTGAGGAACTGCTTGTTGAAAGCTTCTATCATCCCACTTCTGCGGTCTGCCCAAGCTTTCGCTTCTTCCTTCAAACCTTGCAGGTTGGCAAACTGCTCTGCCAGCTGCAGACAGCGGATCATATAAGCGGTGGCTATCAGCTTGCCATCGGTCTTTCGCTTCGGATCCTGACTGTGAATCAGTTCCAGTTTCTCTGGTGGTACGCACCAGTCGCCGTATTTATCCTTGGTGATGATGCCGTTCTTATCCGTATATTCAGCCAGGATATGGTTGATCCATTTCCTGATGGATGGATAAGAATCGATGATAGGCTGCTTGTTGCCAAACTGATGATAGAGCATATCACAGGTGAAAGGCAAGGCTGCCGGCCAGGTAACATCATCGGTATAGTAATTCCAGAAAGCAGGAGCCACATCCGGGATGTTGCCATCCGAACGCTGGGCATCGCAGATATCGTGCATCCACTTGCTGTAGAGTCGCTCGTTGTCGAAAACGAAACTTTCACCCAACGAACCCACCGTACGGTCGCCCAACCAAGGCTGGCGCTCGTTGCGCTGCGGACAGTCTACCGGCATACCCTTGTAATTGCCGTAGATGCCCCACCATGCATTCTTCAACACCTTATTTAATATCGTATCAGAAGTCTCGATATGTCCGATGGTAGCCATCTCGTCGCTCACGGTATAAGCGGTGAAATCCTCCTTGCGGGCATTCTTCATACCAGTGATGGCAGCGTAGCGGAAACCGTGATAAGAGAAGGCAGGACGCCAAGACTTTCCGTTTTCCTTGCCATTGCAGACATAAATATCCTCAGAGAGGGCATTGCGGAAGTTGTCGAGATACAGACTGCCGTCAGCCTGCAGTTTCTCTGCATATTTCACACGGATGGTATCACCCTGCCTGCCACGGACCTGGAAACCAATCCAGCCCGCCATGTTCTGTCCGAAATCTACGATGAGGGTATCGTGGCGATGCTTCAAACTCACCGGATGACCGAATTCCTTCTCAACCATTCCCGTCATCGGCTGCGCCATCAGCGTACCATCAGGAATGGCACAGCGCTCGGCTTTCTGCCACTGGCTATCGTCGAAACCAGCCTGGGTCCAGCCCTTCAGCGCCTGTTCCCTGCGAGCATCATACTCCTCGCCATCATACTCGTTGTTGCTGCGGATAGGACCATCGAAGCTCAACTTCCATGTGTTATTGGTTGCCCAGGTTTCAGTCTTTCCGTTCTCATACTCCACCTTCACGTTGATGCGGCATTTCGGATAACCGAAGAAAGGTGTCTTGTATGCCTTCTCCAGTCGCATCGGAAACATTCTGCCGTTGCCAAGTTTGATGGCGATGGCATTCTTCTCGGTAAGGAGCGAAGTGACATCAAAGGTATTGTAATAGATGGTCTTGCGATAATCGGTTGGTGCAGGCTGCAAAGCCTGACTGCCCCCCATACGCTGTCCGTTGACATAAAACTCGTATACACCGAGTCCGGCAACATAAGCCACCGCCCGCTTCACCTTGCCTTTTGCCGCAAAGTCCTTGCGGATATAGCGTGCCGCCAGTCGGGTATGCATGCCTTTCTGTTCTCCGGGCTGCAGGTCTTCCAAGCCAATCCAGGTACCGCTCCATTTGGTTTCACCGAGCAGTCCGATGGTGAAGAGCTGCGGTTCGGTCCATTCCGATTTTCCTTTATTGGTAGTGATACGCACCTTCCAGTAAGCTTGAGCGCCACTCAGCAGCGCCTTGCCCTGATAAGGAATCCACAGCTGTTCATCGCTGTTGCGTTCACCGCTATTCCATAAATCAGCCTCATTTCTATCCAGTTTTTCTCGGGAAGAAGCCACCAGAATCTGATAACTCGTCTGCACCACGCCCTTCCTGTCTGAAGTAATCTGCCAGGAGAAGCGAGGGGTTGATGTTCCGATTCCCAAAGGATTCACCCGGTTCTCTGTCCGCATCTTTACCACGTCAACATGACTGGCAGCGGAAAGCGGAAGTGCAGCCGACAGTGATACGGTCAGCAACACACTCATCAATATATTATTCTTCATTTGAATTCTTCACTCTTCGTTCTTCACTCTTCACTTTATTTATTCATTCAAATCTCTTTTCTTACCAGCCAGACTCTGGTCTTCTATCATCTTCTGGTCTTTCTTCAGATAGTCCTTGCTGGCATCAATGGCGATGAAAACACCATCGCTGATACCGCGGGTAGCCTTCTGAGGAGCGAAGGTGATGACCTTGTTATCAAACGCTCCGATATATTCCAGCTGTCCGTTAGCAGCATCCATCCACCATACGTTCTTTCTGCTACCCGAAACCTTGCGGAGGTCGAGTTTCATCGGAACACAGTTGTAATTGTAAACCATCAGATAATCGTTGCCTCGGGTAGCCAGCAGACGGTTATATTTTTCACCATTCTCACCGGCGATGATGCTCTGGTCGGGCACACGCTCAAAGTATGGCAGCGAGAGCATCAGATTCTTGAGATGCTTCATCTGGTTGAATCCTGGGTCGTTGAGCGCCACATACCAAGGCTTCTCGGCTCCATCACTTCCATAACTGGTAGGATAGCCAGGCTTCAACATCTGCATGATGGCATTATGACCATAGGTATGACCACAGGAACCGGCAAAGACACTCCAGTAGGCATAGCGGCGAACATCATAATCCTGCCAGCGCTCCTCGTTAGGATCGTGCAGTCCCTTCGGAATATCCTCGTAGCTCGGTTCGGCATCGAGCACAGGCTTGATAGGTTTGTATGCCCAGGTAGAATCCACATACATCCAGTTGTCTTCCTCGGTATTGTCCGGGATAGGATAATCCTTGTTGCCCATACGCTGACCATACTTGCGGTGACCGCTCTGGAAGGTATGGAAATCGAGCCATTTCGCCTTGCTCCACCATTTGGCTGAAGTATATCTGCCACGAGGATGATAGGTCATGAGATGGTTGTGGTCAATACTCTTGATGCTGGTAGCGAGCGACTCCCACACCTCTGGGTGGATATCGCCCTGGATATCGCCACCCATCACCCAGATGATATTAGGCGAATTCTTATAGCGGTTGGCAAGGAACTTTCCGTATGCCTTAGCCTGCTGTGCATTGATATTCTCTGCCTTTACCTGAGAACCCCAGATGGTTACCATGCCGATGTAGATGCCGTTCTGTTCGGCAAGTTTGATGATGTAGTCGAGATGATCCCAATAGCTGTAAACACCTGCTGGGTCTGCCTTCGACAAATCCCAACCAGCAGGGAGCGACTGCTGTCCGTAGATATTAAAAGAAGGTGTGCCGTCCATCACCTGGATGAGAACGGTATTAAATCCCGCTACACGGCATTTCTGAAGATAATACTGTGCCTCGGCTCTATCCAGACGTTCCGGAAGAAGCCAACCGGTATCACCCAACAAGAAGAACGGCTGTCCGTTTTCAAACTGGAGGAATCGCTGGTTGGCAGAAACCTGTAATTTACCATTAGCCCAAGGCTTTTCGTTTTTTGCGGCAGAGGCTGCGGTAAAGATTCCGCAAGCCAGCGCCAATGTTATCATTATTTTTTTCATTTTCTAAAGGAGTTTTGATGTTAAGGAGTTTATACCCATATTTTTAAATCAATCGGATGGTCTCTCCCTTTCGTGTAGTGATGTCATAGGTATTTGCCTTTGGCAACACCACCTTGTTGAGTTTCACTTCTGAATGGTTTTGCATCTGTGGCTGTTCGAAGGCTGAAAAGAGCGGATTCGAATTCTTGCCCTTGGCTGATTTCATACCCTTGATGCCCTTTAACCGGTTGCCTACCGGCAGACGGAGACGAAGGTTGCCACCGAGGGTAGAACGGATCTTGAGCGACGTGATTCTGCCATTCTTCCATGCCAGTTCCTCGATGAGGAAACCACCTCTGGTGCGGAGTCCCTGCACCTTTCCTTCAGCCTTCCAGGCATCAGGAAGAGCCGGCAGGATATTGACACATCCGTCATGGCTCTGCATCAGCATCTCTGCGATACCGGCTGTACAGCCGAAGTTGCCATCTATCTGGAACGGTGGATGCGCATCGAAGAGATTGCGATAGGTTCCACCCTTTTTCTTGTTCAATCCATAGGCGAGGAAGTGGTCATCGGTCAGGGTCAACTGGTTGTGAATCAGTTTATAGGCGTGATTACCATCCAGAAGACGAGCCCAGAGACAAACCTTCCATCCCATCGACCAACCTGTACTCGGGTCGCCACGATGTATCAGCGAAGTACGGGCTGCATCGAAGAGTTCCGGAGTCTGCTCCGGTGTAATCTGATTACCAGGATAGAGCGCATAGAGATGACTCACATGGCGATGATTATCCTGAGGATCGTCCCAATCCTTAATCCATTCCTGCAACTGTCCCCACTTGCCAATCTGCATCGGTGCCATCTTTCCCAAAACTTCCTTCAGATGAGCAGCATATCCGGCATCTTCGCCCAGGATTTCGCTCGCTCTGATAACGGTAGAGAAGAGTTCGTGGAGCAATTCATTATCCATCGTAGTGCCATAGCTCATGGCTATCTTTCCATCCTTGGAAGGATGAGTATTCTCCGGACTCACAGCTGGAGAAATCACGAGCCATCCATGCTCAGGCTCCGGTATCAGCATCTCATCGAGGAAGGTGGCTGCCCCCTTCATGATAGGATAAGCCTTACGTAGGAATTCCTTGTCGCCACTATAGAGATAATGTTGCCAGAGATGGGATGAAACCCAGGCGCCACCGGTCATCCACATGCCTGATGCTGCCTTATCGATACCGCCCGTCACTCGCCAGATGTCGGTATTGTGATGCAAAACCCAGCCGTTCTTTCCATACATGGTCTGAGCTGATTCCTTTCCGGTTTCGCTTACCTCACGAATCAACCGGAAGAGCGGTTCATTGAGTTCGGAGAGGTTAGTCATCTCTGATGGCCAGTAGTTCATCTCCATGTTGATGTTGGTGGTATACTTGCTGTCCCATGACGGGAACATCTTATCGTTCCAGATGCCCTGCAGGTTAGCTGGCTGTGTGCCAGGCTGCGAACTGCATATCAGAAGGTATCTGCCGAAAGCATAATAGGTGGCTACGAGATAGTTATCGTCCTGCTTGGCAAAGCGGATGAGGCGTTCGTCGGTAGGCAGATTCTGATACTTGTCAGCGCCCAACCAGAGCGAGTTGCGATGCATCATGCTCTGGAATTTAGCCACATGCTGCGCCATCTGTTCTCGGGCATCCTTCGCCATGGCGGTATGAAGCGCCTGCTTGCTGCGTTCCACCTCGTTGCCGGTAATATCCTTGTAGTTAACGAAGTTGGTGGCGATGGATATATAGAGTACGGCTTCATCGGCATTCTTCACGCTTACCACGCCGTCGCGACAGGTCTTCGCAGCCTCGCCGCCTTTGATCTGAGCCGCCATTCTGCCCATGAATCTCACCTTTCCCTTCAGACCTTCGTGCTTGGCAGCCACTCCTTCGAGGGTAGCTTCTTCGACATCGGTACGGATGATGACATCATCATGAGGAGAAGTGAAGTTGGCATTGAAGGTGATACTATGAGGCTTGTTGGCAGTGAATCTTACCATCACTACATTATCGGAAAAGGAGGTGATGACCTCGCGCTGATAGGTGACACCATGGGCTGTCCAGCGGGTGAGGCAGCGGGCAGAATCCAGACTCAGTTCACGATAATACTGAGAATAGCCATCCATCCCGGGAGCAGAGATATAGACATCACCAAAGGTCTGGTAAGGCATTCCGAAGTTGGTATTCGACATGATTTTCTCGGTACACATATCCTGTGCCTTACGGTATTCGCCCTGCCAGATGAGGTTCTGGACAACTGGAAGAGCTGCCTTGGCATGAGGATTGGCATTCTTGTTAGGCTGTCCTGCCCAGATGGTTTCCTCGTTCAGCTGCAGACGTTCGGTGGCTGGAATGCCATATACCATGGCACCCAACCGTCCATTACCCAAAGGCAAGGCATCGGTCCAGACCAGCGCTGGTTTGTCGTACCAGAGCTTATATGATTGTGCTGTTGCTTGCAAAGAGAGACAAGCCAGGCAGCAAAGTGTGATGGTTCTTAAGATTTTCATTTGTTTTTGTTTTAATCGATTAAACAATTTTATATATAGACGCAAAAGAGCCGCCTTTGTCGTCAGAAAAGACGAAAAAGACCTCACGTCATTTACAAAACGGCGTGAGGTCTGATTTATTATCTTCTATCTTATTATCTGATGACCGATTGCAAAACTTCCGGTTTTTCAACCTTCACTTTGCTTTCATCCAACTTACTGCGGTCCAAACCGAAGACACGGATGAAGAAATCGTAGTTTGCCTGGCGCTTGTTGATGCCATAATCATGACGTTCCTTAGGCAGATGCACATTGGTTACCTGTTCCTTGGCACCATACATATTATATATATACTGCAGATACGGATATTCGAGAGATGGAACAGAGACGGTCCAATCGCCACCATCGCTCACTACCAACAACGGCTTAGGGGCAAAGAAAGCCATCAACTCGGCATTACACGTACCATACCCCGCCAACTGGATAGGTTTGCCACTCTCGCAAGGACAACCGCCATCAAAATGAGAAGCAAGATTCACCGTTGGGGCTGCTGCCGTGATACGGTCGTCGAGTACCGTCAGCAGGACTGTATGCGTACCGCCGCCACTGCCGCCATTCGCTCCGATGCGCGTCTTATCCACATCCTTGCGATGGTTCCACATATAATCGAGCAATACCTCGGCATTCAGAGCCTGAATCACATGGGCACGGTCGGTCTGATGCGAATTCTTGCCATATTCAGCCTCACTCTGTCCCCAGCCATACAGGTCGAAATCTACACAGATAGCACCCATTCTTGCCAAGGTTCCGAGGCGCTGCTGCTCATCGGCACGATATCTGCCACCACCGAAATGACCGTCGGGACAAATAATCAAAGGATGCTTGCCCTTCTTGGCGGGCGTATAGATGGAACCGAAGACATGCTCGCCAGGCAAGGTCTCGATGCAGATATTCTGAACCGTATACCCGTCATATCGGCGTACCTTTCCCAAAATCGGTTTCTTATGAACCAGGGAATCCATATAACGGTCGATACCCAGGATGCAGCGCACCTCCTTGCGTACAGAATCCTTGCGTGCTTCAAACTGTTCCCGGTTCTGGTAGAGTGTCTTGAGATAAGCAAGCATCTGCTCACCCTCTTCGGTATGGCGACGGGGATATTCATAAGGCTTGATCTTATAGACATTACCATTCTGCTTCCACCAGTTGAAGTCGAAATACTTACAGATATTCGTCAGGGTTTCCTCCAGCGAATAGGGCTTGATGCGGAAGTCGGCATAAGGCAACTGCCTACCAACGGTATCCACATTATATTTAAAGCGAACACCCCAGCGCTGCGATACGTCCTGCATCACATCGTGAAGACTGCGGGTGAAATGCCCCTGATAACAGTTCTGAGCAACAGCCTTTGGCTGGTTTCCGTTATTTTGCGCACTTGCCGACAAAGACATGCTTGCCGCGATAAGTGCCGTCATTATGTTCTGTTTCATCATAATCTATCTTGATTTCGTATTCTATATCATTATCAGTATCTACCGTTACTTCTATTTTACCATCAGCCAATTTCTTCCAAGCCACGGCAACCTGTTTGCCATCGCTGAGTCGGGTACTTCCCTTAGCCCAGGTCAAGTTGCCCATCGGCTGAGGAGCGATAATGAGTCTGCCCTGCTCTATGCGGATGCCCACAATATCCGGCAGGAAATGGTTGTTGATATGCGCCATCATGAAATGATTCATCGAAGCACCCATCTCCGGATTCCACTGTTCGGTGAGCGTGGTCATTCCCTTCTTAATCTGGAAGCCGTAGCCCGGCACATCATCATGCGCCAGCATCTTGTACCAGAGGTCGGCATATCCGTTTCTGAGCAATGTCTGGAAGAGGTAGCGGTTGCCCACATCACCGGTTGTCAGCCGGTCGTGATGTGCATGAATGTCATCTACCAGATGCTGGAGAACCTGCTTGCGATACTGGGATGGAACCATGCCCAGCGCCAAAGGAATGGCATTGGAAGCCTGACTTCCCGAACCGTAATATACCTTTTCTACAGCATCCTTTACTACTGCATCCGAAGAAGATTTCTCAGAAGATGCAGCCTTCTCAACATGCAGGAATTCCTTTTGGAAAGCCTGCAGAATTTCAGAAGCCAGGATGGCATAGCGGTTGGCTTCAGCAGTCTT
This sequence comes from Segatella copri, assembly GCF_949820605.1. NCBI lineage: Bacteria > Pseudomonadati > Bacteroidota > Bacteroidia > Bacteroidales > Prevotellaceae > Segatella > Segatella copri. The sequence goes on along the minus strand of NZ_CATKVU010000007.1, from coordinate 132,316 downwards.
TCCGCTCATTGCCGCAGCCTTCTGTGTCAGTTTCACCCACAGATAATAATGGGCTGTAGCTACCAGCGGCATCGGGGTGTTCTGAGAGAAGCCCGAACGGCCTTTTCCGTAATCATACCAGTCACCCAAACCCTGTTTCAGTATACGGCAACTGTCCTTACTCTGGAGATAATCCACATAGCGGAACATCTGCTGTGCATATTTCTTCACCATCCGGTCGTCACCATAATGCTGCAGATAAAGGAATGGAAGCGCTACCAGGGCACCGCCCCACTCTGGAGATTCAGCAAACGGGTCGAGCCACTTGCCCTTGAAGTAGATATACTCAGGAGCGGTTGTAGGAACGGCACCGTTGGCATGCTGGGCATCGGCGATATTCTGCATCGTCTGCTCTATCATCGAGCGACAGTCGTAGTTGTATACCAATCCCTCACCATTGAGCCAATCCTGCTCCAGCCAACCGAGTTTCTCACGATGAGGACAGTCGGTCCAGACAGCCTGCCAGTTGCTTCGGATGGCACGGTCGATAATCTGATAAGCACGGTTAAACATCGGATTAGAACATTCGAAGTTGCCAATCTTCGCAGCTGAATTATAGACGAAGCACGACTGGATATCCTCTATCACTGGCTTGCCATCAGGATTCTCATCACCCTTCATTACGGCACCTTCTACCTGGATATAGCGATAACCATAATAGGTGAAATGCGGATGCCAAGTCTCGATGCGCTTGCCGTCAGCCGACTTCTCGCCCTTTCCGCTGAGTTTATAAGTAAGATAGTAAGGACTGCCCGATTGTTTCTGGTTGCAGGTTCCCTGTGCGGTCAGGGTCTCGGAGGGATAGAGCCGTACCTGCTGTCCTGCCTTTCCACTGACCTTAATCTGTGGGAAACCGGCGAGATTCTGTCCCATATCCAGCACAAAGGTTCCTGCCGGAATAGGATGTTTGGCATTGGAAGCCTTGGCGATTTGCTGAGGAGTGAGCTGATGACGGCTCTTCACACCGAAGTATTCCATCATCTTCACCGGCTGTGCCATCTGCTGGCGCAGAATACCACGAGGTCCCTTCTGTATCACCACCGGTTTCCAGGAAGGCGTAATGCGGGCATCCTCGTCTTCACCACCATAGATACTGTTGAAGGTGATGCTGCTAGGCGAATATTTCCATGAGCCATCGCTGACGATGCAGACGGTTCTGCCATTCTTCAGTTCTATTTCGAGCGAACAGTAGAGCGTAGGAGGACCATAGGAAACCTTCATCTTGGTGTATCTTCCACCCTGCTCATTATAGAATCCGTTGCCCAGCAATACCGAAAGTTGGTTCTTGCCTTTCTTCAATAACGCAGTCACATCGTAAGTATTGTAAAAGACGGTCTTGTCATAATCGCTCCACAGAGGGACGAAAACGGCATCCGTCACCTTCTGCCGGTTGATGCTGAGCTCATAGAAACCCAGTCCCACAATCTTCATCGTTGCCTTGTAGACATCAGCCGGGAGTTTCATTTCTTTCTTCAGCCAGATGCTTTGTCTTGACAATGGAGCCGTAGCCTTCCAGTCTGGTTTTCCCTTCGCATTCACCGTTCCCGTTCCGATATAATCTCGGTTACTCGGAATGTGCGCATCCTCATCGGTTATCGCTCCAATCCATTGTGGCTGAGGTGCTTCACCGGTCGTATTAAAAGCAACAGACTTTTGAGCATGAATCTGCATCATGCCCAAAAGTCCTATCAGTATCAATAAATATTTTCTTCGTTTCATATCGTATTTTATTCTACATTATTTGAATGCATCCTTCACTACGAGTTTGCCGAGCGTATCACGCTGCCCCGCCAACTTGCCATCTACCCATACCTGCAAGCCCTTGCCCACATGATAACGGGAACCGTCCTGGTCATAGAGGATGGTGAGGTCGTGACCATGATAACGCACCTTGTCAAGACAGAAGTACTGCCATTTGCCGGCTGGGATGATAGGACGCACCTCGATGGTCTGATCGGCACGAGGACGAAGACCCACGATGCCGGTGATGATGAGATCGCAGAAGGTAGAATGGTTGTAATATCTGCTGCGCTCCTGATCGCCCTTCAACCAGTAACCAGTGGTTTCATCAAGATACTCACCGATGTAAGGTTTGCCACGCATGCTCTGACTCTGCACATACTTCTCCATCTCATTGAAGTAAAGGCTGTCCATATCGAGACTACCTTTTGAAGAAGCTGCGAGGGCAGATGGCTTCACCTGATAATTATTGATGAAATTCGCCATCGCTGTCAGGGTCTGGGCGGTAGCAAAAGGCCAGATGGCACCATCCCACTCGCACTTTCCTACTCCATGAGAGCGGAACTGCGGATGGCGGCGCTCTGCGGTGGTTTGTCCGTAAGGAGCAGAGAAGCCCTTGCTGTCTGCTGCCTGTTTCCATGCCTCAGCAAACTTCGCCTCATCAGCAGGGAGATTGAAATACCAAGGCAGGAAACCGATTGCCTCGCGCACCTTTGCTGATACTGCAGCATCGCCACTAGGCTGGAAACTTCTCTTCGTGGCTACCTCCTTCGCCTCGCCGGCATTCGGCTTATACACCTCGAAGAACTGATGGTCGGCATCCCAGAGCTGGGTTTCTACCAGATGCTTCAGAGTATCTGCCTTAGCCTCATACTTCCTAGCCAAGTCCTGATAGCCGATGGTCTTTGCCATCTGGGCGATGCCCATTGCATTGCCATACATATAACTGTTGATGCTAGGACGGGCATTCTTTTCTCTTCTGCCGCCACTGATGGTCTCTTCCATCGCATCACGCACATCATACTGCCAGTAGAGTCCGTTGCTCCAGCGGTGGTCATCCCACAGCTGATACTCCTTGTCCAGGTCGTTCAACAACGACTTAAACTCCTTCCAGTTACCGTCTACGAGATAGCGCTCCCAGATAGAGGCAGGCATCCAACTGCTATAGAAATTGATCTTAGCCATCGGCTTGCCACCATTGCCATGATACCAGGTATTCAAGATGCCGTCGAGATACTTTCCATCACGAATCCAACGACTCTCGTGGATATGATGTCCCACTCCAGAGGCGATGAGATTGTACTTGTCGGCATAGCTGCGAGGAACGAGAAACTCGGTCATCGCATAGCCTACAGGTGTATTTTCGATATGCTTGCGGAGCGTCCACCAGCGGAAATAATACATCTCCTCGAAGTTGCGCTGCGGACAGTCGAAGAGGGGCACATTCTGCTTCATCCAGTCCCATGCCTGCGCATTCGGGATGGCAGAAGCATGGAGAACCTCCGGCTCCATTGCATTGAAATCGTCTACATAATGCTTGTAATCTGCGATCTTGAGCACAGCCGAACCGGCATCAGCACCTAGACTCACGGTCTTGACATGAGCGATGCGGTAGAGGGCGGTGGTATCGGTATCACCGGCATGCTCCAAAGTACCGAACCAGTCGGCAGGAGTGTCGATGGTAGGGAAGGTACGGAGGTCGCCGGTACGGAAACGGATACGCTCTATCTGATGCACAGGTGCGTAGAAGATGCGTTTGGTACTCTTGCTCTGCAATGCCTTGCCATCTGCATCGAGTGTGCTCACGGTGAGGTTGAGTTGGCGGTGCTGGATATCCAATGTAGCTTCGAAACGATAGGTCTGGTCAGCCTGATAAGGCATCACATTGCCATATCTCGCTCCGTTCTTCACACGTATCATTCCTTCTTTGTTCAGTTCGATGCGGGTGCAGGCGATGCCCTTCTCATCGAGGAATTCAATCTGCAGGGAACCGTTGCGGGTCTGAGCTGCCTGCACATCGAAGGATGCCTTCAGGTAGGAAGAAGCTGGAATCTTGCGCTCTACACAGGCATAGTCGAACGGATCTTCATCCTTCAGTTCGAGCCACTCCTGACGGAGTGAAACCGGCGCCATCAGCGGAGAATAGATATTCCAGGTCTTGAGATCGCCGAGTTTCTGATACTGAGCGAAATCATCATCGGCATGGGCAGTAGCCACGGTCTTTACCGGAACGGGTACATGCGCCACCCAGATATCTTCCTTGTTCATGGAATAGCTCACCCACATATCAGAATCCTTAGGAACGCCATTGCCTTCCTGGATGCCACGGACATACTGCGGACCACGACTCTTATAGTTGCCACCGTATCTCATCGGTGGTACTTCGCCACAAATCAGATTCAGCGTTTTATATTCCAATCCGTCACCACTCAGCGAGATGCCCAGCGGCCAGCGGTATTCAGACGGATTGTAGACGGTGGCATAGGTACCATCACTCAACCGCTGTCCCCAGATTTTGGCATTGCTGTTGACGAATCCCAGGGCACGGTTGGTAGTGGTATAGGTGTTGCAGCCATCCAAGCTCAGCGAGGTAAGGGCATGCTTCCACAGACTGGCTATTCTGCCATCCGGCAGGGTATAGTCGCAATAAGCCTTGTAACCATTGTTGACAGGTATCAGCTTTTCGCCTCTATCTGCCTCTTCCACCCATTGCATGCGGTAACGTGGGTTGGCAAGGATTTCCTCGCAAGCCGCTCTTACCGCCTTGGATGCTTTTTTATAATTAGGATAATCGGTATTCTTCTCATTGAATCCGTGGTTGTAATAGATAAAATAGATAGGTCCGAGCGAACCGTCTTTCTTCACCTCTCTCACCACACGGCCGATGCCGTTGCCATCGTTCGGGTCGTCCTTCCGGTCCAATGCCACACCATAGTTTCCGGTAGCCAGGAGGATGCCGCCCTTGGATACATACCAGCCCACACGCTGGTGCATGATTGCCTTCAATGGTTTCTGCTTGTAGACATCAGGATATTGCAGTTCCGGTTTCGGCTGGTATTTCGCCTTTCTGAAATCGGCTGGCACATCATATTCAGGGAAGAGAATCTGTGGCTGGCTCCAGTTATATCCGTCCTCAGAAACCTGCATCAGGGTTCTCGATGGGGGTACATGCTCCTCAGCAGGATCGCTCAGGAAATGCATGTAGAACTTGCCATTCCAATACGCCATCATCGGCTGGTGGTTATAGGTCCAGCCCCCGCCATTTGCCTGAGAAGGATGCTCGCGGTTGGCACGGAGCGTCTGGATATTGTGAACTCCTACCACTGGCGACAAGGCTCCGTCATGACGAGACGGATCTGCCATCGTGGTTCCGGTATAGTGGATGCGGTCCTGCTCCAGCAAAGCATTCACGATGCGTTCCGGAGCACGGAAGATGGTGCCGTGCTTGTGGTTCTTCGGCACACTCACCTGCTGGCTCACATCGGTGAAATGAACGAAATCCTTGGTAAAATGAGCGCCGAAATCGAAGAGGCGGTAACGATCGTAATAAATGAGATAACCATTGCCCAGCGGACTGTTCTTAGGCAGTTTGACGGTGGTTGGTCCTTCCATGAAATTGCCGGTGAACGGTTCAGAAGCCTTGCTCCACGGTCCCATCGGGTTCTTGGCAAAAGCCACCTTGATATTGCGGGCATTGCGGGTATTATCCTTCAATACCATCACATAATCGTTCTTACCACGCTTCAGCAGAGTGGCATCTATGCAACTGAATCCCGGATCTATCAGGAGCTTGCCCTTGGTCCATGTCTTAAAATCCTTGGTTACGGAATAGTAGAGACGGTGATTGTTCTTCTCGTCTTCGATACCCAGGGCGAAGTGCTGGCTAGGCACACACGATGCCCATACCACCATTGCCTGGTGGCGGTCTTCATCCCAGAAGAGTTCCGGTGCCCATACGTTCACCGTGGTAGGATCGTCCATCACCTCGATGAATTTCGGTTCGCTCCAATGCATCAGGTCGCGACTCTCGGCATAACCGAAGCCACGGTCGCCCCGCCAGCTGCTGGTCCATACCAGATGGAACACACCGTCTGGGGTATGGATGATGGAAGGGTCGCGCATCACTTTCTGCTTGCCTACCTTAGGAGCCAGGAAGGTGCCCGGAATACTGTCCCAATGGACAGCATCCCTACTATAGATGAACCGCAAGCCGTCGGTTGCCGGCTCGTGGAAAGAGGTTGACACATAAAGATCCTGTGCCTGGACTGCAAAGCCCAAGGACAGCAACCATAAGATGATGAACAGTTTATTCTTTATCTTTATCATTGTTCTAGAGTTTGTTTCTAATGATTATAGAATAAAGACGCAAGACGCTCCGTTTTGTAACGTCACTATTTAAAAATAAGTTAAACATTTTGGCTGTTTTGCCATAATGTTGTACTTTTGCATCATTATGAATAGTATTTTAGACCAAGACATCATGTTCCTGCCGGGGGTAGGACCCAAGAAGAAAGAGATACTGAGCAAGGAGCTCGGCATCAACTCTTATAGTGACCTGCTGGAATACTATCCATATAAATATGTAGACCGCTCCAAGGTTTTCCACATCAGCGAACTCAATGCCGACATGCCCTTTGTACAACTCAAAGGCAAGATACTCAGCTACGATGAGATAGATACCGGCAAGCGCAACAAGCTGCTGGTAGCCCATTTCTCAGACGGCTACGGTGTGGCTGACCTCATCTGGTATCGCGGTGCCCAATACATCATGAAGACCTATAAGGTGGGAACCGAATATCTCGTTTTCGGAAAGCCAACCGTCTTCAACGGCAGATTCCAGTTTACCCATCCCGATATGGACGATGCCACCAATCTCCAGATTTCAGAGATGGGCATGCAGCCCTACTACTCGCTTACCGAGAACCTGAGAAAGCGCGGCTACACCTCACGTTCCATAGAGAAGATGACCAAGCAGTTGGTCACCATCCTTCCTCCTCTTCCCGAAACGCTGCCCAGCCATATCGTAGACCGTCTGCATCTGGTTTCGCGCGATGCAGCCATCCGCATGATTCATTATCCGCATTCCCATCAGGAGATGCAGAAAGCACAGGTACGCCTTAAATTTGAGGAACTCTTCTATGTGCAGCTTAATATAATAAGGTATGCCACCGACCAGCGCCGCAAGTTCAGGGGCTATGTCTTCAACCGCATCGCTGACATCTTCAACGGGTTCTATGCCCATCATCTGCCTTTCGAACTGACAGGAGCACAGAAACGGGTGATGCATGAAATCAGAGCCGATATGTGCAGCGGCAGACAGATGAACCGTCTTCTGCAGGGTGATGTAGGTTCAGGCAAGACGCTCGTGGCTCTCATGACCATGCTCATTGCGCTGGACAACGGTTATCAGGCATGTATGATGGCACCTACCGAAATTCTTGCCGAGCAGCATCTGCAAACCATCTGCGACTTTCTGCAGGGAATGGACATCCGGGTAGAACTGCTCACTGGCATCGTAAAGGGAAAGAAGAGAGAAAAGATTCTTGCCGACCTGGCTACGGGCGACATCCAGATTCTGGTAGGCACCCATGCCATCCTCGAAGACCCGGTGGTTTTCAGAAGATTAGGCGTAGCCGTCATCGATGAGCAGCATCGTTTCGGTGTGGCGCAGAGAGCCAAGTTGTGGAACAAGAGCGAGAATCCGCCTCATATCCTCGTGATGACCGCCACTCCTATCCCCCGCACCCTCGCCATGACCATTTATGGTGACCTGGACGTGAGCGTGATTGATGAACTGCCACCGGGCAGAAAACCGATACAGACGCTACATAAGTTTGATACCCAACTCACCAGTCTCTATCAGAGCATCCGCCGCCAGATTAATCTCGGCAGACAGGTATATATCGTCTTTCCGCTGATCAAAGAAAGTGAAAAGAGTGACCTGAAGAACCTGGAAGAAGGTTACGAAACGCTGAAACAGGCATTCCCGGAGTTCAAGTTGAGTAAGATTCATGGCAAGATGAAATCTGCTGAAAAGGAGGTAGAGATGGAGCAGTTTGTAAAGGGCGAAACACAGATTCTCGTTGCCACCACCGTAATAGAAGTAGGTGTAAATGTGCCCAATGCTTCTGTGATGGTTATCCTGGATGCACAGCGCTTCGGTCTCTCCCAGTTGCACCAGCTGCGAGGCCGTGTAGGAAGAGGCTGCGACCAAAGCTACTGCATTCTGGTAACCAACTATAAGCTTTCAGAAGAAACCCGCAAACGCATTGATATCATGTGCGATACGAACGACGGTTTCCGTATCGCCGAGGCCGACTTAAAACTCCGTGGTCCCGGCGACTTGGAGGGAACGCAGCAGAGCGGCATGGCTTTCGACCTGAAGATAGCGAATATTGCCAGAGACGGTCAGCTGGTACAACTGGCACGCACAGAAGCACAGGAAATCATCGACAACGATCCCGAATGCAATGCTCCTCACAACGCCCTGCTCTGGAACCGCCTCAGGGATTTGAAGAAAACCCATATCAACTGGGCAGCCATCAGCTAAAACAGCAAGCAAGAGCAGTTCCTGCTATCAGAAAGCAAGGCTAAAAGGTGGCTTCAGCTATCAAGCAGCCTCACCCCCGTTCCAGGCGATTCCATCGCCTGTCCCAAAAGTAAAAAGTATAATTATGGATAGAAGAAGAAAGCCGGCTATCAGGGAGCCGCGACCAGAAATATCCCTGGAAGAAATGAGAGCCATTCTCGAAAACATTACAGAAATAGAAAGCGCAACAGGCATCAGATACGTCAAACTGCATGTCACGGCAAAGATGATTATCGGTATCAGAGAGTCATCGGGTAAGGAATTTACCATCAATCTCAACGACCTCTACCGCGCTTATCAGGAATGCCTCAGATTCACCAGTCCGGAGGTAAAAAAGTATATTTTCATGGGGCATTCTCCTGCCGTGGCTCTGTTGAGAATGCTACAAAATCATGAAACGTGCTAAAAGTCAACTCCTTGCATCTTATTTTCCTAATGTAAGTTAAAAATAAGGCTAGGGCGTTAAATATCGCCCTTTTGGCTTTAACAACTTTGGTTTTTTGAAGTATTTTTGTTATATTTGCAACGTCTACATAACAAAATCGCTGTATGAAGGCATTTGCCTTAGTGGTTTTTGCAGAGTTTTTTGTATGATTCTGCGCTGTTGACACGAACCTAAAAAAGAAAATAGAAAAAGTAGTATGAGTTTAAAAAAGAGTATAAAGAAAATTTCGGTCGTTGCATTGTTGGCGCTAACAGTTTCTCCCGTTTGCGGACAAGATCTGTTGGCAAGACAGGCACCTGTAGACCACAGAATGAAATCGCTCGACACACTCGCTGTGTCGCATTATCGAATGATTGAAGACAGAGAGAACCCTGCAGCCGAGCTGTATGAGGATTTCTCTAACAAGTACGCTCACAGGGCTACAACCTTGCCTGAGCACTTCCGCATCGATCTCCGTCATTTCTGCATGCCAACTCCTAGTCGCGTTGTCACAAGTAACTTCGGTTACCGTGCTAGCTTTGGCCGCCAACATAAAGGTATGGACATCAAGGTTTATATTGGCGACTCAATCCGCTCAGCCTTTTCAGGCAGAGTTCGCATCGTAAGATATGAAGGTGGTGGTTACGGTAAGTACATCGTGATTCGTCACAACAACGGTTTGGAGACTATCTATGGTCACCTCTCTAAGCAGCTCGTTACTGAGGGCGAAGAGGTAAGAGCCGGCGATGTGATTGGCTTGGGTGGTAACACGGGTAGAAGTACCGGTTCGCATCTCCACTTTGAGACCCGTCTCTGTGGTGTGGCTCTGAACCCGGCACTCTTCTTCGACTTCCGCAACCAGGACGTTACAGGCGACTTCTACAGTTTTAACCGTGATACCTACGAAAGCGAATCAGCTGATGCCAATGCTGCCCGCGGCAAGGTTGGCAACGGCGGTTACACCAGAGAGCAGGTTAACGGCGGCGAAGCGGGAAGATACAACGAATTGCCTGCTGGCCACGAGAAGCTCTACCACAAGGTGAAGCCAGGCGAAACGCTTAGTTCTATCGCTGAAAAGCGTGGCGTAACTGTAGAGCAGATTTGCAGACTCAACGGCTACCGCAAAGACAAGAAGGTTAGTGTAGGACAGATTATCAGATACGTATAAAAGAATAAACTCAAAAAAAAGGAGGGTGTGTCATAAATTAATGACATACCCTCTTTTTTCAGACCTTTATTTTCGCGATTCCCCGGCATTACAAGATGCCGAAGAGTCGCAATACATCGTTCAGATTGGCCACAACAAGCAGAAGAATCAGTATGCCGAAACCAATATACTCAGCACGCTCCATGAACTTATTGCCCGGTTTGCGGCCTGTGATAATCTCATAGAGAAGGAAGAACACATGTCCACCATCAAGAGCAGGGATAGGAAGAATGTTCATGAAGGCAAGAATGATACTCAGGAACGCTGTCATAAGCCAGAATGCATGCCAATCCCATACAGATGGGAAGAGACTGCCCAGCGCACCGAAACCACCCAGACTCTTGGCACCTTCCTTAGAGAAGACATACTTCATATCGCCCACATAACCGGCCAAGACATTCCAGCCGTATTTGATGCCGGCAGGGAAACTCTCGAAGAAGCCATAGTTGACATGAGTAATCTTATAATCAAGCATGACAGGATGATTGTAGAAACCAAACTTCACACCCTCTTCGGTAGACTTCAGAAGAACACTCGATTTGACGGTATCGCCAGAAGCCTTGAGATAAGTAACCTGAGCAGTAAGTGCTCTGGCACTATCCTGCGGCGTCTCAGCCGAAGCAAGCACATCCTCTACTCTGCCCAATTCTATCTGAAATTCGTTGAAAGAGACTACCTTTTTATTATTAATAGCAAGAATCTTATCACCCTTTGCCAAACCGAGTTTGCTGGCAGGCGAATCCTTCATCACACTATCAATCTGCAGCGGTACATACACATCAACGAAGCGAGGACTGCTCTTAATCATACTGAGCATGTCGAGATCGCCAGGCAGATAAAGCGTCACCGGTTTGCCCTGACGGATGATATTGACCAGCTTAGCCTCAGAGAGATTACGATACAGATCGCCATCAAAGGTCTTGAACTCACCCAGATCGGTGCTTACCAGAATATCCTTGTCCTGGAAACCCAAAGCCTTTGCCTCGGTATTGAACTTCATACCATAACTCATATCGCGGGTAGCAACATAATTGTCGCCCCAATGGAACAGAATCATGGAATAGATGAAGAGAGCCAGCACGAAGTTAACCAGCACGCCACCTATCATGATGAGCAGGCGCTGCCATGCCGGTTTGCTGCGAAACTCGTATGGCTGTTCCGGCTGTTTCATCTGTTCGGTATCGAAACTTTCATCTATCATACCCGAAATCTTGCAATATCCTCCGAGCGGCAACCATCCCAAACCATAGGTAGTATCCGAATTCTTTGGCTTGAACTCGAAGAGATGGAACCAAGGGTCGAAGAACAGATAGAACTTCTCCACTCTTACACCAAAGAGTTTGGAGAAGAAGAAGTGTCCACCCTCATGGAGCAACACTAAGATGGAAAGCGACAGCATCAGCTGCAACGCTTTAATCAAAAATACTTCCATTTATTTACTTTGAACTTTGAACTTGGAACTTTGAACTTTATGATTAGCCCTATATCCTATGTTCATTTTAACTATTAACTATAAACTATTAACTATAAACTATTACTTGTGCATCAGCTCCGTAGCTATGCGGCGAGCCTCAGCATCGGTCTGCAGATAGACATCGAGGTCGGGATTACTATCGAAAGTAGCCTTCGCCATCGTCTTTTCGATGATATCAGCCATCTGAAGGAAGCCACACTCACCTTTGCGGAAGCCGGCATTCACTATCTCGTTGGCAGCATTCACGATACATGACATATTACCACCCTTTCTGATGGCATCGAAAGCCAGTTGCAGACACTTGAACTTCTGATAGTCGGGCTTGAAGAACTGCAAATCCTGCGTCTTGAAGAGGTCGAGACGATCGCCATTCAGATGCAGACGCTGAGGGAAAGAGAAGGCATACTGGATAGGCAGACGCATATCTGGCACCCCCAACTGAGCCTTGACAGCACCATCAACAAACTGAACGGCACTATGCACAACGCTCTGCGGATGGATAAGCACCTCTATCTTGTCAGCCGGAACCCCAAAGAGCCATTTAGCTTCTGTCACCTCGAAGCCCTTGTTCATGAGCGAAGCCGAATCGATGGTTATCTTGGCGCCCATATCCCAGGTAGGATGCTTGAGGGCATCTGCAGCAGTCACTTTCTCCAACTGCTCGTGGGTATAATTACGGAAAGGACCACCCGAACAGGTCAGGAGAATCTTCTCTACCTCGTTGTCGCCCTCACCCACCAGACTCTGGAAGATAGCACTATGCTCGCTGTCAACAGGGAGGATAGGCACATGATATTCCTGTGCAAGATTGCAAATCAGTTCACCCGCTACCACCAGCGTTTCCTTGTTGGCAAGACATATCTTCTTACGCGCCTTGATGGCATGGATGGTTGGTTCCAGGCCCGAGAAGCCTACCATGGAAGCCAGCACCATATCGATAGGCTCAGCCTGTACGATATCGCAAAGCGCATGAGCACCGGCATAAACCTTGATATCAGGCTCATCACTGAGCATATCCTTCAGCTCCTCGTAACGAGCCTCATTGGCTATGACCACAGCAGCCGGATGGAACTTGCGAGCCTGCTCGGCAAGTTCCTGCACTCGGTTGTTGGCGGTGAGGCAATACACCTCGTAAAGGTCACTGTGCTGCTCGATGACATCAAGCGCCTGTGTACCGATACTTCCCGTAGAACCGAGAATACATATCTGTTGTTTCTTCATATTTCTTCACTTTATAAGTCGAGCAATCCTTCCGGAATCGCCATTCTGATTTCTTTCTTTTCAGCGCTCACCTCTTCGATGAGGTCGTTGCTGGCAGGGATGAGGATTTCATCACCTGCATCGGTTGTTACCTCGAAAAGAAGGTTGAGGGTAGAATCGTCTACATGTTCTATGGTACCTACCACCTTGCCGCTTACAGCATCTACCAGATGGAAACCGATGATTTCTGCCCAGCTCATGTTCTCTTCATCACTGTCAGAGAGATGACGTGGGAAGAAAACCTCGCAACCGGTATAGTTGCGTGCCTGCTCCTGGGTATCGATATCCTCAAACTTCACGAGCACATTCTCATCGTTCTTAAAACGATATTCCTCTAAATAGAAAGGCACGAGGATGCCATCGATGTCGAGTACCAGGTACTCGGCATCTACACGGTCGAAAACATCATCTGTAATGGCGAAAGTAATCTCGCCCTTCACGCCATGAGGTTTTCCCAACTTTCCTATCTTATATACTTCGTCGCGTCTAATCATATTACTTGGAAGTTTGAATTTTGAACTTTGAACTTTATGATTAGTAAAGCCGTTGAATTCTTCACTCTTCGTTCTTCACTCTTCACTTATCTAGTCACTGACACGGGTAATCTTGGCACCCAGCGCATTAAGGCGATGCTCGATATCCTCATAACCACGGTCTATCTGGGCAATATTGGCAATGCGGCTGGTACCGTTGGCACTCATGGCAGCAATCAGCAGGGCTATACCGGCACGAATATCAGGACTGGTCATTCTGCCAGCACGCAGTTTGATCTTATGGTCATGACCAACCACCACAGCACGGTGAGGATCACAGAGAATGATCTGCGCACCCATATCAATCAGTTTATCCACGAAGAAGAGGCGGCTCTCGAACATCTTCTGATGGAAGAGGACGCTGCCGCGAGCCTGGGTAGCCACTACGAGGAGCACGGAGAGAAGGTCAGGAGTGAGTCCTGGCCAAGGGGCATCGGCAAGCGTCATAATGGTGCCGTCAATAAATGAATCGATGACATAATGTTTCTGTTCTGGAATCACAAGGTCATCATCCTCTATCTTTATCTTCACTCCCAGGCGGCGGAATGCATCAGGAATAATACCCAAATCCTTGACAGACACATTCTTGATGCGCACACCTTCGCCACACATTGCCGCCATGCCGATGAACGAACCAACCTCAATCATATCAGGCAAGATGCGATGCTCGGCACCATGCAGTTTATCAACACCCACGATGGTGAGCAGGTTGCTGGCGATGCCGCTGATCTGAGCACCCATCGCATTGAGCAGATGGCAGAGCTGCTGGATATATGGTTCGCAAGCTGCATTATAAATGGTGGTAGTGCCCTTTGCCAATACTGATGCCATGATGATATTGGCGGTACCGGTAACCGAAGCCTCATCGAGCAACATATAGCAGCCCTTCAGCTTCTTTGCCTGTATCTGGTAAACATTACGCTCATCATCGTGAACGAAGTTGGCGCCCAGATACTTGAAGCCCAGGAAGTGGGTATCCAGACGGCGACGACCTATCTTATCGCCACCCGGCTGAGCTATGGTAGCCTTGCCACATCTACCGAGCAGCGGACCTATCATGAGCACACTACCACGAAGAGAAGAACATTTCTTCACAAACTCCAGACTGTCGAGATAATCGAGTTTCAACTCATCACTTTGGAATGTATAGTCGTGACGACTGTGCTTGGTTACCTTGACACCTATCTCCTGGAGCAACTTAATCAGGTTGTTCACATCCAGGATGTCCGGCACGTTGGTGATGCGCACAGGCTCGTCGGTAAGGATTGTGGTACAGATAACCTGCAGGGCCTCGTTCTTGGCGCCCTGAGGTGTGATAGTACCTTTGAGCGGATGACCGCCCTCTATGATGAAAGACTCCATAAGCTTGTCTACTATATATAATAATGTGGATTACTTTTTCTTCTTATTATTATTTACATTCTTAGGCTGTGCCTCAATCTTCTCGAAAACGAAAGTATCGAGATCGAGCTGGATGTTGCCATCGGTAAAACGTGCCAGATCGGAAGCTACCTTGGCTACATCACTGGAGCCATGGCTCCAGGTTACCAGGTCGCGATGCATCTGGTTGGCAGTAAGCTCCACGAGTTTATCGCGCTCCTCACTTGGTTCCATCGTCTTCAGCTTTTCAAAAATCTCGAAGAGCATAGCTCCATAATGGCGCACCGGGATGTGCTGCATAGGATATGGCAAAGGCTCCGGCCTGGTTGCTATCTTCACAGCATCCGATACATCATAAGGGAAATCGATGTCGAGCTGGAAATTGCTCATGATGGCAAGCTGGTCCCAGAGTTTCTGCTCATGGTCCTCTACCCCTCTGTTCTCAGGGAACATACGGTCCATGACTGCAATAATGGTCTCTGCACAGCGCTGGCGCTCTTCACGGTCGGTAAGCGTCAGACAATGGTCTACCATCTGCTGAATCTCACGGCCATACTCAGGCAGAATGAGCTTAGCTCTCTGGGTATTATAGTCTAATCCTTCTATATTCATTCTTACAATATTTTATATAATCAATAATTCTAGAGCAGTTTCTTTGGCATCTTAGCCACGAAATCCTTGAGATAGAAAGGCACGAAATATGCCACATCTTCGAATTTGCCCTCTACAAAACGCTTCTCTGCCAGCGGAGCCATATACTTAGCCAAAGGCTCAATGCCCTCTACGAGGTGAGCATTCGGATGGTTGATGGTTTCCATACACTTGGCAGCGCCATTTCCGAAGAAGTACACATGATGCTGGTCCAGATATTCCTTGTAGGTATCAGCATCCACAATATCAGCCTGAATAGGGCGAACCACCTTCAGGGCGCGGTCGAGCACTTCGGCATATACCTCCATGCGGCGGGCGTCGAGCATAGGTACGATGAGGGCGTCTTCCTCCTCAGGATGTTCGCCAAGCAATACAGGCACTGCCATCAGTTCGAGTGTTGGAACAGCGATGAGTTTCACACCACGACCATAACAGATGCCCTTCGCCATACTCACACCGATACGCAATCCGGTATAGGAACCCGGACCACAACTTACCGCCACAGCCTCCAGCGGAAGACCATGAGAATCGAGGAAATCAAGAGCCTCATCCACAAACACACCCAACTTAACAGCATGGTTAGGACCTGTGTGATCTTCCTGGTTGAAAATCACCTGTCCACTATCACTAATTGCCACTGAGCACACGTCCGTACTCGTCTCAATATTCAAAATACACGACATAATTAAAAAATATATTCTTAAATAAGGTGCAAATATACTCATTTTCTCGCTTTTTTTTGTACTTTTGCAGAAATTTAACGCGAAAGATTATATGATACAGTCAATGACAGGCTTCGGAAAAGCTACCGCGGCCTTTAAAACAAAGAAGATTAATGTAGAGATAAAGTCATTAAATAGCAAGACGCTTGACCTCTCTACTCGTATTGCTCCGCTCTATAGAGAGAAGGAGATGGAAATCCGTCAGTATATCTCTAAAAATCTAGAAAGAGGCAAGGTTGACTTCGCCATCTGGATTGATAAGGATGCTACTACAGATGCCACTCCTATCAACGCGGCACTTGTACAGAATTATTACCAGCAAATCAAGAAGATTTCGGCTGAAACAGGCATTCCAGAGCCAACCGACTGGTACAGCACTCTGTTGCGTCTTCCTGATGTAACAACGAAGACGGATGTGGAAGAATTGAGCGATGAGGAGTGGGAAGTGGCAAAAAATGCAATTTGCGAGGCTGTGAACCATCTCGTAGCCTTCCGTAAGCAGGAAGGAGCCGCTCTCCAGAAGAAATTTACTGAGAAGGTGGATAACATCCAGGCGCTCCTTGCCAGCATCGAACCATACGAGAAGGCTCGCGTGGAGAAAATCAGACAGAACATCGTTAACGGCCTGCAGCAGATTCCGAATGTGGATTACGACAAGAACCGCCTGGAGCAGGAACTCATCTACTACATCGAGAAGCTCGACATCAGCGAGGAGAAGCAGCGCCTTGCCAACCACCTGAAGTATTTCCGCGAGACCATGAATGAGGAAGATCATGGTGTAGGAAAAAAACTCGGTTTCATCGCACAGGAAATGGGACGCGAAATCAACACCACCGGCTCTAAGAGCAACCAGGCTGAGATGCAGAACATCGTGGTGAAGATGAAGGACGAACTGGAGCAGATCAAGGAGCAGGTGCTGAATGCTCTTTAATAAAGTGAAGAACGAAGAGTGAAAAGTGAAGAATTCATTTGCTTTACTAATCATAAAGTTCAAAGTTCAATATTCAAAGTTCAAAGTAAAATGAAGAACGGATTGTTAATTTTCAGCGCCCCATCGGGCAGCGGTAAGAGCACAATAGTAAACTGGCTGATGAAAGAGCACCCAGAATTGAAGCTGGCTTTCTCTATCAGCTGCACCTCTCGTGCTCCGCGCGGTACAGAACAGAATGGTGTAGAGTATTTCTTCCTCTCTCCAGAGGAATTCAAGGCTAAGATTGAGGCTGACGAGTTCCTGGAGTATGAGGAGGTTTACCAGGACAGATTCTACGGCACCCTGAAGTCACAGGTAGAAAACCAGCTTGCCAAGGGCGAGTCGGTGATTTTCGATGTTGACGTGAAGGGTGGTGTAAACATCAAGAAGTTTTATGGCGAGCGTGCCTTGAGCATCTTTGTCCAGCCACCTTCGGTAGAAGAATTGCGCCGCCGTCTGGTTGGCCGCAATACTGATGCGCCTGAGGTTATCGAGCAGCGCCTTGCCAAGGCAAGCTATGAGCTGACCTTTGCCCCTCAGTTTGACCACGTGGTCGTAAACGATGACTTGGAGAAGGCTGAGCAGGAGGTTTATCAACTCGTCAAGACCTTCCTAGACGCAGAGTAAGAAATGAAGAAGGTAGGAATCTTTGGCGGTAGCTTCAACCCCATACATACGGGCCATATCGCATTGGCGAAAAGCCTTTGCGAGAAGGTCTGCCTGGATGAGGTGTGGTTCATGGTTTCGCCCATGAACCCATTCAAGAAGACCGCTACCGACTTGCTCGATGACCAGCTGCGCCTGGAAATGGTAGAGAAAGCGCTGGAGCACGAGCCACAACTGAAGGCATGCGACTACGAGTTCCGCCTGCCTAAGCCATCTTATACCTGGCGCACACTGCAAGCCATCAGCAAGGATTACCCCAAAAACGAGTTCACCCTGCTGATTGGTGGTGACAACTGGGCTGCTTTCGACAAGTGGTACCACCACGACGACATCCTAGCCCACTATCCCATCGTGGTTTATCCGCGCCAGGGAGCCTGCATTGGCAATGTGCCAGAAGGCGTTACCATCGTAGAAACTCCACTGCTCAACATCAGCAGCACGGAAATCAGAAAGCGTATCAAAGAGGAGGAAAGCATCAAGGGAATGGTGCCGGAATGCATCGAGCAACTGGCTGTCAGAAACTACAGGCAGCTCTAGGCATCCCTCTCTCCGAAACCGCTTTAAATCATATTTAAACAACAAACAGCAAAAAATGAGTTGGAAAGAAATCATTAAGAAGTGTCTGAACGTGGCTTCTGCGCCGATTCGCAGAAATGCCAACTTCTTTGTGTTCATGTACCTGCTGGGCATGATCAGTTCTATCGTGACTACACCAGCCAAGGGGACTTTATACGACAATCTGTTCCTGGAACTCTTTGTCGACCTCTATGTTGTGTGTGCCGTTGTCGCCATCTTCCCCAAAAAGGTGCGCTGGGGTCTGCGTGCCGTACTATACCTTATATTATATAGTACAGCTGCCGCCGACACCTATTGCTACGTGAATTTCGGCTCTACGCTCAACCCTTCTATGCTGATGCTGGTGGGCGAGACCAACAGTTCGGAGGCTAGCAGTTTTCTCTCAGCCCTCATCTCTGCCGAGGTTCTCTTCAGTAGTGTGGGCTGGATCCTGCTTCTGGCTCTCATCCAGATTCTCATCGCCATCTTCCGCAAGCGACTCATCAAGCTATACGTTTTCATCATTACCGTTCTGGAGTTGGCTTCTGTCAAGAAACGGCTGATGGCTATCCCCCGCATGACTGCAGCCATGCCTGCCAGTTTCGGAATCCTATGCCTCATCATCTTCATCATAGGATGCTGCACCTCCTGGCACAACAAGATGGCTTACCATAAACTCATGAACGGTAGAACGATAGGCGAAGTAGAGCATATTCTGACAGAAAAGGATCATGCTGTACTCTATCTGCCTGTCTACCGACTCCAGTTCAGTATCTATGCCAACCAGCTGGCTGCGCATCAGATTACCCAACTCATTCATGCTGCCCACGAAGTAAAGGTTGACAGCTGCAGCTACCGCTCGCCAAACATCGTGCTGATTATCGGCGAAAGCTTCGGCCGCCATCATTCCCAGCAGTACGGCTATTTTATGGATACTACTCCACAGCAGGTAGCCTTGGAGAAATCGCGCAAACTCACCAAGTTTACCGATGTGGTAACCTGCTGGAACCTGACCAGTTTCGTTTTCAAGAACATGCTCTCTACCCATGTGGTAGGCGAGAAAGGCGAATGGTGCGACTATCCGCTCTTCCCTGAAGTGTTCCGAAAGGCAGGCTACAACGTAACCTTCATCACCAACGAATTCCTGCCACAGGCAAAGGAGGCGGTTTACGACTTCAGCGGCGGTTTCTTCCTGAACAACCCGGAACTGAGCAAAATTCAGTTTGACCATCGCAACACCCAGCTCCACGATTTGGACGACGGATTGCTGAAGGATTACGATGACAGTCTGAAGAACTTCCAGAAGGAGCACAACCTCACCATCTTCCACCTGATGGGCCAGCATGTAAACTATAAGCAGCGCTACCGCACGAAGCAAGCCCGGTTCTGGGCAAGCAGTTATGAAGACAAACGTCCTGAACTGACCAATGCCCAGCGCAAGATGCTGAGTCATTACGATAACGCCACCCTCTACAACGACTCTATCGTAGCCCAGATTGTAAAGCGTTTCCAAAAGCAGGATGCAATCGTCATCTACGTGCCCGACCATGGCGAGGAATGCTATGAAGAGAACCGTGGCTTCATCTGCCGTAACCATTCTGCAGAAATCGACTGGCCGCTGGCTCACTATGAGTTTGAAATTCCGTTCTGGATATACTGTTCGCCAAAATATATCAGGAACCACCGCGACATTTACCGTCAGATACGCAAGGCTAAGGACAAGCGCTTCATGACCGATGCCCTGCCTCATCTCCTGCTGTATCTGGCTGGCATTGAGACACCTACCTACAAGGAGGAATATAACATCCTGAGTCCGAAATATGACGAGATGCGACCACGTATCCTCAAAAACTCAGCCGACTACGACAAACTTCGTGATGCGCATTTGGAAAAGATAAAAAAGGAAGAAAGTAAAAAGGTAAAAAAGAAAGAAAGGAGAAACTGATTATGAATAGTGCTATTCTATCACGCCCGGCATGCAATGCTCTGAGAGGACTCGCCATCATCGGCATCTTCTTGCATAACTACTGCCATTGGCTGGGACCTATTGTCAAGGAGAACGAGTATCAATACTTCCAGCACAATGTTGACTGGCTGAACCAGGTAATGGTCAGCATGGACCTCAACCTGCCTGTGCACCTGCTCTCGTTCTTCGGTCATTACGGTGTGCCCGTATTCCTCTTTCTGAGTGCTTACGGACTGGTGATGAAATATGAGGCTAAACCTCATCTCTCTACCGAACAGCAGACCAGAATGTACAACATCTCGGGCAAGAAACTTACAGGAAGCATCAACTGGCGCGAACTGCTCCACTTTATCCGCTATCACTATCTGAAGCTCTTCAAGATGATGATAGTAGGTTTCGTGGCATTCACGATGCTCGACCTTATCACGCCTGGCTCTCACCACTATGCAGCGCTCGACATTGTTGCGATGCTGGGCATGTTCAATAATGTATTGCCAAATCCGGATAACATTATCTGGCCGGGGCCGTACTGGTTCTTCGGTCTGATGCTGCAACTCTACATCGTCTATCGTCTGCTGCTCTATCGCCGCCATTGGGGATGGACCGTAGGATTGATGGCCATCTGCATCGGCATCCAGCTCATCCTGGGTTTTGACAATCCGGAGAGCGAAGTGATGAACCGCTACCGCTACAACTTTATGGGCAGCATGCTGCCATTCGGTTTGGGCATCCTCTATGCCCGCTATGGCGAGAAGATTCTGATGACCTTCCATTCGCCTATCACAAACTTCTTTGGCTGCATCTTCTGTCTGTCGCTTATCTACAGTCTGAGCGGCAGCATGGTTGGCTGGACCTTCGTGCCTTTCTTCTTCTGTTTGCTGAGCGTATTGGTAGCCGACCTACTCCAGAACATCAGCTGGTTATCAGGCATTTATAAGGTATTAGAGTGGATGGGAAGCATCTCCGCCGCTCTCTTCGTATGCCACCCTATCACCCGCAAGATATTCATCCCTATCAGCCGTCAGGGCGACATCTATGCCGGTCTGCTCCTCTACATCATATCGAGCATCTGCCTGGCATGGCTCTTCACCCAACTGATGAAGAAGATTCCCAACCCGAAGTATTGAGAGTGAAGAACGAAGAGTGAAGAGTGAAGAATTCAATAGCTATTGAAACTCACCCTTCGTTTTTCACCTCCATAACCAAAAAACAAACAAGAAGACAAGAGAATTCTTCACTCTTCGTTTTTTCACTCTTCACTTAGCTTATGAAGATTAAAGATATAGAACTGGCGAATATTAGCCGGTTTCGCGGCGAGTTGATGGGAGCAGCCATGCTGTTCATCATCCTCTTTCATGTGGGATTGCCTAGAGAAGATGCCTTTTTCGGGCTTCGCAGAATGGGCAATGTCGGTGTAGACATGTTCCTCTTTCTCAGCGGAATAGGTCTCTGGTTCTCGTGGATGAAGAATTCTTCTGCCAAACATTTCTTCATCCGCCGTTATCTGCGCATCTACCCTACCTGGCTCATCATAGCCTGCCTCTTCTATATCCCTTCTTTCCAGGGCGGAAGCACCTGGAACTGGATCTATCTCTTTGGCGAGATAACCATCAACTGGGGGTTCTGGCTGCATGATGAGCTCAACTTCTGGTACATCCCGGCTACGATGATGCTCTATCTCTTTGCCCCTGCCTACATGGAACTCATCAAGCGCCATCCTATCTACCGCTGGCTGCCGGTGGTGATGATCATGTGGTGCATCCTGGTACAATATGTTACCCCGATACATCAGGCTGTAGGACATCTGGAGATTTTCTGGAGCCGCGTGCCTATCTTCTTCATCGGCATCAACATGGGTGAGATGGTAAGACAGAAACAGACGCTCGACGGTGCTTCGATATGGATGATATGGCTCATGTTCCTGATGACGCTGCTGGCGAGCATCTTCCTGGAACAGGAGAAGCACGGCATGTTTCCGCTCTTCCTGGAACGCATGCTCTATATCCCGCTCACCATCACCAGCATCCTGCTGCTGAACCGCATCTTTCGCCGCACACCGAGCTGGTTTAACAAGGGGTTCATGTTTGTGGGAGCGCTGAGCCTGGAGTGTTATCTGCTCCATATCCACTTCGTGCTGAAATACATAGAACCGCATCACTTGGGCTATTGGCCTACCTTCTTCATCTGCATAGGCATCACCCTGCCTGCAGCATGGATTCTGAGCAAGATAGCCGGATGGATTTCTAAAGAGTTAGCTAAGTTTATCAAGTAAAAAAGGAGTTTATTTATTAAGAAAAATAGGAGTTTTATGAACGAGAATAAATTGGAAGACAGTAAAGGTTTTGCTGCGCTGCTGCGACTGGTTCGCCCGAAGCAATGGATCAAGAATGGCTTTATCTTCTTACCGCTGTTCTTTGGCGGCGCCCTGTTGCATGCAGATGCCCTGCTGGCGGGTCTGATTACTTTCTTCGCCTACAGTTTTGCCGCATCGAGCATCTATTGTTTCAACGATATCTATGATGTGGAGGCCGACCGCCGCCACCCTGTCAAGTGCCATCGTCCGATAGCATCGGGAGCGGTCAGCATCAAACAGGCATACGGACTGATGTTCCTGATGTTTGCCCTCTCTATGGGTGTATGCAGCCTACTCGGCTCATGGGAGACGATGGGAATCATCATCTTCTATTGGCTTCTGAATCTCGGCTACTGCGCCAAATTCAAGCAATATGCCATCATCGATGTGTGTATCGTGGCCTTCGGTTTCGTACTCCGTCTGCTGGCAGGTGGTGTAGCAACGGGCATCGTACTCAGTAAGTGGATTGTGCTGATGACCTTCCTCATCACCCTCTTCATGAGTTTTGCCAAGCGCCGCGATGATGTACTGCGCATGGAGAAGACGGGCGAGGCTCCCCGCAAGAATACCATCCGCTACAACCTCACTTTCATCAACCAGGCTATCACGATTACGGCTTCCGTAACCCTGGTATGTTACATCATGTATACGGTGAGTCCAGAGGTTATCGAGAATTTCCATACCGAGAATCTCTATCTTACGAGTGTCTTTGTGCTGGTCGGTTTGCTGAGATACATCCAGATTGCTGTGGTAGACCAGAAGAGTGGTGACCCTACGAAGATTATCCTGCGCGACCGCATCACCCAGTTTATCGTGCTCGCCTGGTTGCTCTCCTTCCTGATCCTTATTTATATCGTATAAGAAAATGAAGAAAAAATTATATTGTTTCGATTTCGACGGAACGCTGACAACAAGCGATACCCTGCTGGAATTCATCAGATATGCCAAGGGTACCGGTCGTTTTCTGATGGTTTTCCTGATGTACAGTCCGCTCCTGGTACTGATGAAGCTGCATCTCTTTCCCAACTGGAAGGCGAAGCAACTCATCTTTGCCCATCTTTTTGCCGGCATGCGTATCGAGAAGTTTGATGCGCTCTGCCGCGATTTTGCCGAAGAATACCAGCATCTGTTGCGCCCCAAAGGTGTTACGCTAGTACACGAAGCCCTGGTTGCAGGTGCTCAGGTTTTCATCGTAAGTGCCAGCATCGACAATTGGGTCCGCCCGTTCTTTAAAGTTCGCGGTCTAGATGGAGTCAGGGTTTTAGGCACCCAGATAGAAGTGATTGACGGCAGACTTACCGGTAAGTTCAAGAGCAACAACTGTTATGGCGAGGAAAAGGTGCATCGCATCTGCGAGGCACTGACCACCACTGCCGCCAATACCTACGGTACCCCCTCATTATCTTTCGACCGCACGCAATATGATATAGAGGCATTTGGCGACAGCCGAGGCGACAAGGAGATGCTCGCCTATGCCGATAAAGGTCATTTACAAGCCTTTTAGATAAAACGTGGTTATTAGCCCAAAATCAAGTGAACAGGTCGTCCATTGTAATTTGTACTTGAGCCAAGGCTGCATACTGTGTAAAGCGCACGCCAAAAGTAGTAATCATCGTTGGGATAATGCCACTTTTTATCCCAGTTTCTGCCACGAAATCTGCCATACGATTACGAATGCGCATATCCTCCTCCTTAGTGATCGTGTAAGGCAGCTGCGAATACTTGATTTCACATAGATTCACGAGATTATCGGCACGTTCTATCAGTAAGTCGATTTGCGCAGCTGGCTTTGAAACCTTACTTCGCCAAGAATAATACTCGGTATGGATTTGGTCTATCCCCAAGAAATGCTTGATTTGAGGAATATGCAACATGCAAACTCGCTCAAAAGCCAAGCCATACCAAGTATTTTGACGAGGTTTTCCCATCAAGTGAGTCCAATATCCCATGTCCGTCGTACCAGGATGGCAAAACGTCATATAAAATAATGTATAGAGGTCGGTGAGCTGAAAGATTTGATCTTTCTGCTTTATCTTCTTATCCCTGGTATTATACCCTCTTACAAAATCGCAATTTATCAATTCACTAAGAACCTTTGTCAAAGTTCCACCCGATTTCAGCTTCAATTTCTCCATGATTTCCTTTCGGGTCATACCTTGTCTGCATGAGGCAAGTACCTCTATGACACGCATATAGGACTCAGAATTTCTAAACAAGGACGAATATAGTCTTCCATATTCTCGCTTCAGTTCAGCGTGGGATGAGAAAAACAATCTGTCGACATTCCCTTCCACACCTTGCTTTTTATCCAACAAACTGAGATAATAAGGCACCCCACCAAGGATGCTATATATCTGAAGGATAGAAATGCGAGTCCATGAGAATCCATAAGCTTGCAGCATCAGTTCCGTCTCACAAAGAGTAAAAGGAGCAAGACACATCTCGTGCGTTATCCTATTATGAAGCCCACCATGACTATCTATCAGATTGGCTATCATCCACGACGTGGCACTGCCACAAACGATAAGCATGATTTCACTTTGGTAAGCTGCCCATCCGTTCCAAAAGTGCTCAAAAGCCTGTTGAAAACCAGATTTCGGCGTATCCAAGCACGGTAGTTCATCGATAAAAACAACGAGTCGTTCTCTTTTCATTTTTGCCTTTAACAACTGTTTTAATGCCTCAAAAGCCTCTGTCCAATTCGTAGGAATAGGCTGTTTGGAATCTCCATATTCCCTCAGCGCAAACCCGAAATTAGAGAGTTGCGCCTCAGCTGGTGCCTCTATAGACCCAGACATATCAAAGGCAAACTTATCACGGAAGAGATTTCTCACAAGATAAGTCTTGCCGATACGACGCCTGCCATATACAGCCACAAACTCAGCTTTGCCAGAATGATAATATTCTGTCAACAGCTCGATTTCTTTCTTTCGTCCGATAATTTGCTCCATACCTTTTAAATCTAACTTTAATGATGGTGCAAATATAAGATAATTATCCGAGAAAAACAAGGATTCTATAGCCAAATCGATGAATTTTAACTCGATTTGGCTAAAGAATAGGTTATACTATGGCCAAATCGAGCAATTTTCCTTCGATTTGGCTATAGAATGCCTTGTAGATTGCTATTATTCCCCTGGGCTAAGAGCTTTTGAGCTTTCAGCCCGTGCCGTACAGTTCTTTAAGACTTACACAGGCAAGATTTTGAGAATCTGGGGGAATTTTAGGCAAAAAGATTTTGAGGAAAAGAATATTTTATGTATATTTGCCACCAATTGTAACATCAACAAGTAAAGATTTTGAATATATTCATTATGAAACAAAGGAATACAGACATCGACTGGATAAGAGCCATACTCATTATTCTCATGATATTGATTCATATCGTGAGCTTCGGCAACGCATACCCCCAGCTCAAGGCAGGCATTCTCTCGTTCATGATGCCTACCTTCCTCATCATCACAGGCTATCTCGTGAATATCGAGAAAAGCCCAAAGGAGATGGGAAGATACCTGATGTGTCTCGCTTTGCCTTACGTCATCATGGTAACCGGTTTCTCGGTACTCTCCTATTTCATGCCGGTGAGAGATGGCATCACGGAACTGTCACTCTCTCAGATTTGCGAGAAGATATTCGTTACTTCCATCGGTCCCTATTGGTTCATCCAGACCATGATTATCTGCGGCATTCTCTATTACGTCAGTTTCAAGGGAGCAACCTGGGGAACCCTCAGACAGGGAAAAACGACGATGAGCACCACCTCAAGCCTCTTTATCTTCGCCACCCTACTCCTGCTCCTGTCCAAGACACCCGCTCTTTCGCCCAGTGCCGCCACCTATTATTTCATCGGAGTGGTGCTCAGTCAATGCCATATCGGCTTTGACAGAATTTTCCGTCCTTCACCGGTTGCCCTGCTGCTCTGGATCAACTTGCTGGGCTTAGAAGAATGGTACGACTGGGGCACGCTCGCCATCGTATTCTCCTGCTGGTGCTGCATTTCATCCCTGATGTGGATACACAGCCTCATCAAACGCCTACAGGATAATGCCTGCGTCCGAAAGACAGAAGACACCTTATTATATATAGGCCGCAACACGCTACCCATCTACCTATTCCACCCCATCTTTACGATGGCAGCCAAGTTCTATCATCCCCTCTTTAGCTGGGACAGGAGCGAAATCTGTTTTGCCCTCGTTACCATCTTCATCGCCATTGCCGGAAGCATCGGCATCGCCAAGATGATGGAGAAGACCCATCTGGCTTATCTCTTCGGAAAAGGAAAAATGCTGAGATAAATAATACCACGATATATTTGGTAATTTGGAGATTTTGAAGTACTTTTGCAACATGAATATCAAGAACAAGATAAATAATATGGATAATGCCAAGCGGGAGAAGCTGGGCGAAGTCATCAGATTCGGAATCGTAGGCGGACTGGCTACGGTACTGCAATATGTCATCTACCTGGCTATGATGCCGGCGCTGACCCATTTCATCCCCGACATGGGCGACCACAGCCTGGCTACCACAGCCAACACCATCGCCTACATCGTGAGTTTCATCTTCAATTTCATCGCCAGTACCCGCTATACCTTCAAGGTAAAGGCGAATGCCAAGCGCGGAGCAGGATTCACCCTCTCCCACATCGTCAACTACTCGATGCAGACCCTCTGCCTCAACCTCTTCGTAGGCTTGGGTCTAGCCAAACAGCTGGCTATGATACCCACCCTCTGCATCTGCATCCCGGTAAACTTCCTCCTGGTAAGGTTCTTCCTGAAGAAATAGAATATATATTGTATAATATATAATAGTAATAATAGAGTTATGGCAAATGAAATGATAAAAACAGCCAAAAATAATGAGGACTTATTTAGTAAGGTGTCTGCTCTCATTGAGCAAACAAGATCTTATGTGAAGACTTCAGTCAACACTGCAGAAGTCTATACCAAATATTATATAGGCAAATATATCGTAGAGTATGAACAGAAAGGAAATATTCGTGCGCAATACGGGAAACAGGTTATAAAGGATTTATCCCAAAAGCTGACAGAGCGTTTTGGGAGTGGCTGGTCATATCCAAGCTTAAAGAACATAAAACAATTTTATCTTACATACGCAGAAAGACTAAATACTGATTTTTCTGTTGAAAGCCAAAAGGCTAACCAGTGGTTAGCCAATTCAAAAGCAGATGAACATCAGATTTTTAATCTTTCCTGGAGTCATTATCTCATTCTGATGCGTGTAGAAAATCCAGATGCACGTTCATTCTACGAAATAGAATGTGTTCAGCAGCAATGGTCTAAAAGACAACTCTGTCGTCAAGTGGGCAGTTGCCTTTATGAACGATTAGCTTTAAGTCGTAACAAGGATGAGGTGATGCGACTAGCAAAGGAAGGACAAACTGTAGAGAAAGCTTCTGATGTCATCAAGAATCCTTTGACTTTAGAGTTCTTAGGCTTAAAGCCTGATGCAGCTTATTCAGAATCTAAGTTAGAGAATGCCATCATCAGCAAAATGCAGCAATTCCTACTCGAATTAGGAAAGGGATTTTTGTTTGAAGCACGGCAAAAGCGTTTCACCTTTGATGAAGACAATTACTATGTAGATTTAGTACTTTACAACCGTCTTCTGCAATGCTATGTTCTTATCGATTTAAAGATTGACAAGCTCACTCATCAAGATCTTGGTCAGATGCAAATGTACGTTAATTATTTTGACCGATATATAAAACAAGACTTCGAAAAAACAACGATTGGTATATTGTTTTATGCAAGGAGAAGAATGACGCGCTTGTAGAACTGACATTACCTAAAGATGCAAATATTTACGCCTCTGCTTATCAGTTGTATTTGCCAGATAAGAATTTGCTGCAAGCTAAGGTCAAAGAATGGATTGCAGAATTTGAGGAAAACAACATCAATTAAAAAAGCATCCAAGTCGTAGGGAGCAGATAGAAGAATGGATATCAAGAATAAATACCCACCCTCTGCATCTGCATCCCGGTAAACTTTCTCCTGGTAAGGTTCTTCCTGAAGAAATAAGGGGATTCCCAAAACACGATAAAAAAAAGATATGAAAAAGATATTCGATATTTTTAAAATCAAGAAAGAGGAAAGATGGCTCGCACTGGGCATCTTCCTGGCACTAGCCATACTGAATGGTGTAGTGATAGCCCGCTATGCCGGTACCTTTACCCTCGTTACGGATGACTATTACAAGAACTTCATCCGCCACTTCTGCGTATCCGGTTTCGACCCTTTAACCTATTGGGTATTAAGCGATTGGAATGCGGCATATAATGTATACCGCCACCCGCTGCTCGCCTTTTACATGTATATCCCTTACCTCATCAATATGGGGCTGATGAAACTCACAGGCTACAACTGTGCCCTTTTCATCGCAGTAATCATCCAGATGTTCTGCGGGTTCTATGCCACCCTTTTCCTGCAGAGAATCTTTCGCGAAGTACTGGAACTGGACAAGGCAGCATCCTCTATTCTCACCTTGCTGTTCTTCTCCTTCGGCTACGTCATGGTAACCTGCATCGTGCCCGACCACTTCGTCATCTCCATGCTGCTGCTCATTCTGGCACTCTACGTCTCCGGACGCAGAATCAAACATAACCACCCGCTCAAGATATGGCAAACGGTGGTATATTTCGTTCTGACAGCCGGCACATCACTCAATAATGGTCTGAAAATCTTCTTTTCAGCCCTCTTTGTCAACAGAAAGCGTTTCTTCCGCCCTAAACATCTCCTTCTGGCAGTCATCCTGCCAGCAGCCCTGCTATGGGGATTCTGCCGATGGGAATACCGCACCTTTGTATGGCCTGTCGAGATGGCACGAAAGGAGATGAAAGCCAAGAAGGCTGCCGAAAAGAAAGCCCGACAGGAGCGTATGGCACAACTCAAACAGATAAAGGATTCGCTGACAAAAGATTCCATCCAAAGAGGTCTGAAGATCATTACGCCTGAAGAAATAGCACAGAAAGCCAAGAACGACAGCATACAGAAGGCAAAGCAACTGGCACGGAATGAAGCCAGAAAGAAAAGAGGACCTAAGCAAGGTGCCCCTATCATGAAAGGCGAATTCATGAACTGGACCGATGCCACCAGTTCCCGAACCCTGTCTATCGTAGAGAACCTGATGGGCGAATCTATCCAGCTGCATCAGGATTACGTGCTGCAGGATGAGTTGCGCCACCGCCCGATGTTCGTCAACTACCGATATGCCTTCAACTATATCGTGGAGGCACTTATCATCATCCTGTTCCTTGCCGGCATCTGGGCTGGCAGAAAGAGCAGGTATCTCTGGCTGGTCATGTCGTATTTCGGCCTCGACATGCTGCTGCATATCGGACTCGGATTCGGTCTCAACGAAGTATATATCATGTCAGGCCATTGGATATATGCCCTCCCTATCGCCATCGGTTTCCTTCTGAAAGAAACCAGGCATCAGCGCTACAGCCTCTGTCTGAAGAGTCTGTTGCTCACCATAGGACTCTTCCTGCTGATATATAACGGCATCCTGATTATCGGATATTTCTGCTAAATAAAAGAATAAGCACGTCCACTCTCAATCAAGTCAGAGAGCAGGCGTGCTTATTTATTTTAAGTCTGCGATTAAACATGCTTATCACTTCCCAGCATTTTGCGCCAGCGGCGCCCCATTGCCTTGAAGATGCCTGAGAAATTGCCATAGCGCAAGTTCAGTAGCAGTTCCTCCAGAGAGCGCGACATCTTGATGAGCGGATGTCCCCAGGCATTGGTCTTGTACAACCGTTCCTTGAAATCTACGTTTTCCACCACATATTTAGGATGTTTCAGCGGAAACTCCAGTTCATGGCGCTTCATCGTGAAGATACGGCGGTAAGCTTTCGGGGTGGTCTTCATGCTACCCGCAAAATGGGTAGAATCTGCAGAGAGACCCAGATTGTTGATGAGATTCCTGGATGGCATGATAGCCAAACTGGAATTCAGCAGCATCGAAGCCCAGAAGATACTCTCATAAAACTCCTTGCCGCTATGGGCATGATCCCGGCACATCGGAATGAAATCCTTGCGGAATCCGCGCTGCTTCACCAGCGACTGCAGACGCTGCATAGCCTGCTTGTCGCGCAGGAAGGCATAGTCACCCTCCCATTTATCCACCACGCGACGCCAGGAAGCCCATCCCCAGATAGCGAAGATAGAGGTAAAGAAATAGCTGTCCTCGCAATCGGGCGTTATCTCATCCTCATTGAATCCGGCAATCATGGCGATGCGTTCATCGTGCTCATAGCGGTCGAGCATCTCCTTGCAGAAAGGGAAGAACGACTGGCTCGGCACATCGTCATCTTCCAGCACGATGCACTTATCCACCATCGAGAAAGCCCATTTCTGGGAGAGATACTCCGACGGGTCGCATCCCTGGTTCTTTGTCTGATAAGAGCGGTGAACCTCGCACTCCCAATCAATATTCTCATCAGATGCAATCTGCCGGCAAGCCTCGATACCCGACACGTCACGTTCGCCCCTTGCTCCATCCTGATAAAGGAACAACTTGGCAGGACGAGCCTTCTTCACCTCGTCGAACACTTTCTGAAAATTGTCGGGACGATTGAAGAAGAGCATCAATACGGCGACATCAATCTTAGCTGGCTGTTTCATATATATGATATTCGTTAACGATACACAATCATCGGAAACTGTCATTTCCTTTTTTGCCACAAAGATAACTTAAAAAGAAGACAACGCCAAATAAAACCGCCACAAAAACCAGACAAAACGAAATATTTCCTCATTTTTCTTCTCACAATCAATTTTTTACACTAACTTTGCACCCAAAATAAGAATAAGACAATGAAGAATATTTTTAAAATAAAGAAAGAAGAAAGGATACCGGGCCTCGTGGCTCTATTGGTATTCGTGCTGCTCAACGGGTTGTTCTTCTACAAATACGGCAACCTTTTCCTCAGAGCGCACCACGTCAGCTTCTGGCAGTTGTTCGCCAAAACCTTCCATGTATCCGGCTTTGATGCATGGTCGTATATCTTTATGTCGAATGGCAAACTCTATTTCGAGATTCCGCGCCATCCGCTCTTTGCAGTCATCCTTTATCCTTTCTATCTCATCAATAAGGAACTGATATCTTCGGGCGATACCAACTATGCGATGATATTCATGGCTATCCTGCTCATAGCAAGCGCCTTCTATTCCTTCATCTTCGTATACCGCATCTTCCGGGAAATCATAGAACTGAAGAAGAAAGACTGCATTCTTTTCTCCACCATGCTCTATTCCTTCGGTATGGTGATGGTTTCCATGCTGGTACCCGACCACTTCTGCTGGTCGCTCCTCATGCTGACCATGACGCTGTATCTGGCAGGCATGGCGATGAAGAAGAGACGCCAACTGTCTGCCTGGACCATCGGCATCCTCAGTTTCCTGACCGGAGGGGTCACCCTCAGCAACATTGCCAAGACCTATCTGGCAGCCTGGTTTACCAACGGCAGGAAGGTCTTCGCCCCTAAGAATCTCGTGGCTATGATTCTGCCAGCCATCCTGCTGGTAACTACTGCCTATCTTATCTATACGGAGGTAAGGGAACCCCAGTTTCATGCAGATAAGCAGATTGAGGTAAAGGCACATGCCAAGGACCCGGAACAGCAGCGGAAGGATTCCATCCATCACGCCTGGGTTATGGCACATACCGGAGAACCGATGAAGCAGGAGGGATTCTG
This sequence comes from Segatella copri, assembly GCF_949820605.1. NCBI lineage: Bacteria > Pseudomonadati > Bacteroidota > Bacteroidia > Bacteroidales > Prevotellaceae > Segatella > Segatella copri. The sequence continues at coordinate 100,066 of NZ_CATKVU010000007.1, read as the reverse complement.
GAAATGGACCGATACGTCAACTTCCAGGACCGATGCCCTGATTCACAACATGATGGGAGAATCCATCCAGCTCCACGACTCTTATCTTCTGGACGATATGTGCGTAAACCGCCCTACCATCGTGAAGTATAACTATGCATTCAATTATGTCATCGAAGCCATCATCTCGCTGCTGTTCATCATCGGCATCGTGGTTGGCATCCGGCACAGATTCTTCCTTCTGGTACTGAGTTGGCTAGGATTAGACATCGTCATCCATTTTGTGATGGGATTCGGTCTGAACGAGATGTATATCATGGCTTGCCACTGGATATTCATCATTCCTATTGCCATCGCCTATCTGATGAAGACGCTCACACCGGGCAAACAGGTTATCCTGAGATATTTCTGCTGGTTACTCACCCTGTATCTCTGGGCATGGAATGGCTACTGGCTGTTCACCTACATGTCAGACCAGGCAACCCAGATCATGAAATAAGCGGTCCCAAAAGCCCCATTCTTTATAATAACTCTCTAAAAAAGGAATCTTATGAACATAGCAGTCATCTTTGCAGGAGGCTCCGGCCTCAGAATGCACACCAAGTCAAGACCTAAGCAGTTTCTGGAACTGAACGGCAAACCTATCATCATCTATACTTTGGAATTGTTCGACAATCATCCGGAGATAGATGGCATCGTCGTAGCCTGCATCGAATCATGGATTCCTTTCCTGGAGAAGATGATACGCAAGTTCGAAATCAGCAAGGTGGTGAAGATTGTACCGGGTGGCAACAGCGGACAGGATTCCATCTATCACGGACTCTGTGCTGCCGAGGAGTTTGCCGGCGGCAAGGATGCCAACGTGCTCATTCATGACGGCGTACGCCCACTCATCAACGAGGAAACCATTACAGACAATATCCGAAAGGTGGAAGAATGCGGCTCCTGCATCACCTGTATACCAGCCACAGAGACTTTCATCGTAAAACAGGAAGACAACTCGCTGGAAATTCCGGAACGAGACAATTCTCTGATTGCCAGAGCGCCACAGAGTTTCCGACTGAAAGATATCCTCTCTTCACACCGCAAGGCGATTGAAGAAGGCAGACACAACTTCATCGATTCCTGTACGATGATGAGCCACTACGGCTATAAACTCGGTACCATCATCGGTCCGATGGAGAACATCAAGATTACAACACCAACCGATTTCTTTGTGTTCCGTGCCATGGTAACGGTACATGAGAACCAGCAGATTTTCGGTTTCTGATAAAGATAGAGAAGAAATGAAACATAACGAAATAGAACTGGAAGACTGGAAAGACTTTGCCAAAAGCTTTCCGCTTTACGAACAACTGAGAAACAAGACCATCGGCATTACGGGAGCTACGGGCTTGCTGGGCTCCTGCATGGTTCATTGCCTGGAAGAACTCGACAGACAGCACGGACTGAACCTGACCATCGTATGCTTCGTAAGAAACGCTGAAAAGGCGCAGCAGGTACTGGGACATCCTCAGGGAGATGCCCATTCTGCAGAGGTTTTGGGCAAGAACATCGTGATTCTGAAGCATGATTTCAGCAAGACAGAGGAGCTGCCGCAGGAGGTTCATATCGATTATCTGGTGCATTTTGCCAGTCCTACTGCATCCCAATACTTTGTCAGCAAGCCGGTAGAAACCATGATGACCGATTTCGACGGCACAGCCCAGCTCCTGCGTTTCGCCCTCTGCCAGAACACCGCCTCTATCGTCAATGTTTCATCCCTGGAGGTATATGGAAGCATCTATGATGATTCCCATCCGCTCAGCGAGGAAGAGCAGGGCTACATCCATCTTTCAGATACCCGCAGCAGCTATCCCGTAGCCAAGAGAGCAGCCGAATGCCTATGCCATGCCTATGCCCGCGAATATGGGGTGCATGTCAAGACTGCCCGCCTCGCCCAGACCTTCGGAGCAGGAGTTACGGCAGATGACAACCGCGTTTTCGCACAGTTTGCCCGCAACATCATTGCCGGAGAAGACATCGTTCTCCATACCACCGGTGAACTGAGCCGCTGCTATTGCTATACGGTTGATGCCATCGAGGCAATCCTTTTCATCCTGCTGAAGGGTGAAGACGGTGAGGCATACAATGTTGCCAACGAGTCAACCTACATTTCCATCATCGATATGGCGAAGTTCCTCTGCAACACTTTCAATCCGGATATCCAGCCGGTAATCCAGCTGAAAGAAGGCATGGGCTATTCTCCGATGACCCGGCTCCGTCTGTCCTGCAGCAAGGTGCATCAGCTCGGCTGGACGCCAAGATACGACATGAAAACCATGTTCCAGCGTCTCATCAATTCCTTGAAAGCATCATCTGCATCTCATTAAAAAGCATCCATCAGCATCATGACATCCATTCTAAAGAGAATATACAAGAGTACATTGGGAATATACGAGCGCAAGGACCTGTCGTCCTGGAGCCATACTCCAGCCTGTTCTACTCCCATCTACGGCATCTACCATATCTTCTGCGACGCCAACTGGAAAGAGATGGTAAGGGAACAGATGCAGCATCTCGCCGACAGCGGACTGCTCGAGGCAAGCAACCGACTCTATATCAGCTGCATCGCCAGAAACAACGAAGATATCATGGAATTGGAAGATATCCTGCGACAATATGCGGCAGATAAGATAGAATTTGTTTCCAAGACCACCAATCCACAGCGATTCGAATTTCCGGCACTCGACTATATGTATGAGAAATCGCAGCACGAAGACTTCCTCTTCTACTATTTCCATACCAAAGGAATCACCTATCAGACTACCCTGCATCAGGAAGACAGGGAATTCAGGGGGTTCGTGGATAAGATCGTGGCATGGAGAAGAATGATGGAATATTTCCTGATGAACCAGTGGAAAGTGGCTGTCAACACCCTGGAAGCGGGATATGATACCTACGGAAGCTATCTCTTCCCTCCATTCAAGAACAGGATGTATGCCGGCAACTTCTGGTGGGCGAAGGCGTCTTATTTCAGAACGCTCCCTGCCCTAGACGAAGATACCAAGCTGCACAACCGTTTCATGGCAGAAGAATGGCTGCTGAGTCTGCCGGGGGCAAAGGCTTTCTCGGCTTTCGATACGGTGGCAGACCTGTATTTTGTCAGGATTCCGCCTACCATCTATGAGGTGGGCAGACATTCACTCTTCGATTCCCTCAGATTCTGCGCCATCTATACCTATAGAAAATACCAGCGCAAATGGTTCGGTTACAGCTATAAGCAGCACTGCCAACAAAAATTCCAGCAACTCAAGCAATCGCTTTAGTTGCTGGAATTTTCCATTTATAACCGGTTCATGATTTGAACTCCAACTTGCCGACGTGCAGATTCACCTTGTCCAGATCCGGCAACTGCATATAGTTGCCATATTGGTCGGTCAGCACCTTGTCGTAGTTGCCCGGCACAGGCATCTGATGCCCCTCAAACTCCAGGGTAGTCAGCGGGAAGATGTCTTCCAGATGGCGCTCTACGACAAAAGGCACGCCGAAAGCATCCAGATAGACACCACCGGTCAGTCTGGCGATGCCCCTCATCACCGGATAAATCACCCGTTCATTCAGATGCACCCAGCGCATCACCTTGCCGATAATCACCTCATCCTTCAGGTCCTTCCGCTTCAATATCTTATAGGTGTGTCCGATGGTCTGTATCGACAGCCGCTGCAGCCATTTGGGATGCTTGTCGATAGGAAAGATATCTATATAGATGCCACGCTCCTTGAAAATCCTGTCATAGCCATTGTTTTCATCCAGCACCGAACGGCGGTCTCTCAACTTGGCATACTGGAAGAAGTAGTTTTCGTCCGTCTGTCTGCATTGCAGCGCCATCGTTTCATCCAGTTCTCGGGGCAGAATCTCTATCATCTTCAGATAATCCTCCCGCAGCATCTGCACATCCATATCATCATCCCAGGGAATAAAACCCTGATGGCGGGCTGCACCTATCAGCGTACCGCCTATCAGCCAGTAACGGATGTGATGGCGCTTGCAGATGGCATCAAAAGCCAGCAGCAGCTCTACCATCCTCTGCTGATGCTTCCACAGCTGGGAACCTTCAGGATTGAACCGGGCTCTCAGTTCCTCATTACTATATTGTCTTGTCTGATTTTCCATCATATTCTTCTATTTTTTTCTTTAATACAAAACGGATACACTCGTCCAATATCGCAACCCGGGCTATCTTCATGACCAAGAAATACAATACGGCTGCCATCACGACCCTTGCCAGGAGCAGACATGCCAGATTGGTAATGCTCATCGTTGCCAGATAGGTGAGACTCATCACGCCCAGAGCCGCCAGCAGGAACGGACAGGTATCTTTCAGAAAGTCGAGCGGACGGTAGCTGATATAGCGGTAAGCCAGCGCATACCATACAAACATCCAGATGATGGTCAACGCCACGTAGACCGATACCATCAGACGGATGCCGTAAGGCCAGAGAAACAGCATCAGCACAATCTGGGTAACGCTCAGCGATACCGTACACCAGAAATAGGCGCCGGATTTACCCTTGCTGATCACCACGTTGGAAAACAGCGTATATAGCGGCATCACCGAACCGCCCACGCACAGCATGCGCAGCAGTTCTGCACTCGACTGCCATTTCTCGGTCAGCGTGATGATGATAAACTCATTGGAAACGAGTCCCAGTCCGAACAGCAGGGGGAAGGAAAGGAAGCAGATAAACCTCACCATCTTCCTGAAAGCCATCAGCTGGCGCTCCTTGTCGTCAGAGAGATTCACCAGCGTTGGCTGGATGACCGGATTCAGCATTCCCTGCAACAGCAGATAACACTTCGAGTTCCACTGATAAGCCTGGTTGTAGCTACCCGTAATGGCATTGTTGTAGAAACGTCCCAAAAGGATATTCATCACATTGTCGTTGATTTTGGTGGCGATGGTTGTGGCAGCTATCTTGAAGCTGAACGGAAACATCGTCTTCACAGGCGTGAAATCTATCTTCAGCGAAGGTCGCCAGGTGGAATAATGCCATACCAGCAGGGTATTCAGTCCTACATAGACCACGCCCTGGGTTGCCAACGACCAATAGGCAAAGCCATTCCATGCCATCAGCACACCCACGCTACTCGACAGCAGCACCGCCGTGATACTCGCCTTCGCCTGCTGCTTCACCATCATGTTCTTGAAGAGGAATGCAGCCTGAGCCGTACCCAGACTGGAAAAGAGAATCGTGACGAAAGCCAGCCTGCACAACGCGATAAGCCGGTCATCATGATAGAAATCTGCAATGAAAGGGGCACAGAGGAAAAGGATGACATAAAGAGAACCGCCCACGATGATATTAAACCAGAACACGGAGTTGTAATCATTGGAGATAGGATGCTTCAGGTTACCGATGGCAGAAGCGAATCCGCTGTTCTGGAGCGCAATTGCTATCAGCGGGAACACATTGATCATCGCCATCATTCCGTAGTCTTCCTTCGACAGCAATCGTCCCAGGATGATGCCGAATACCAGTCCGATAACCTGCATCGCTCCATTGTTCATTGCCCCCCAGAAAAGTCCCTTGGCTGTTTTCTCCTTCAGTGTTTCTGCCATATCTTCTAATCTTTTTTATCTTCCTGTTTTACTATTCTCCCCGGATTCCCTACCACGGTAGCCCCGTCGGGAATATCCTGGAATACCACGGCACCGGCGCCTATCGTCACGTGATTGCCGATATGGATGCCGCCGAAGACCGTGGCGCCGGTATAAATCTTCACGTCATTTCCGATGATAGGTCTGCCGCCCTTGCCGTTGCCCAGCGTCACCATCTGCAGACAGTAGAAGTCATCACCTATACTTTCTGCGTTGAGATAGGTGGCATAGCTGTGCTCCAGATGCGCACCCTCCCCGATATGCGGACACCAGATGGTCATCGTACGCTCGGGAGGCAACAGCCAGCTGATGAAAACCGAACGGTATTCGCCCATGCGGTAATAAAACAGATTGCGGAAACTCCTTTCGCGGGTGCATGCCTTAATCAGATTGAGCACCGTAGGCTTCCTGTCCTGCACCTTCAGCAGGTCGGCATCTATCTCCTTCTTATGGAGCAGATACAGAGCGATATGCGGCAATATGCGCACCGCCGAAGCTGACAATATGATGGTTTGTACTATCGGATTCATGACTCTAAATCTTATTTATCTTATGCAAAGAAAATGCAAACGAGTGCAATGAAAGCTTGCTTTCAAATTGCCGAGTGCAGCTTTTCTTATGCAAAGATACAAAAAATAAAGCAACTAGCATGCTTTTATCCGAAAACAATTGTTCTTTTCACTAAAAATAAGATAATAGAACAGGGTTTGTAGAATTTTAGTCGGTTTTAATGCTAAATAATGTGAATTAAATAGCTTTCCATACAACTTTTCCGTACCTTTGCACAAAGTTATATATAACGATATTTTAGAAGAGGATAAAACTGAACATTATGAAGAGGATATTGATTGTAGAAGACGATTTGGCATTCGGAACCATGATACAGACTTGGCTCAAAAAGAAAGGATTCGATGTGGAAAGGGTAACATCTGTAGGCGCTGCTATCAAAGCGATGGGAGCCGGCGATGCATTCCATCTGGTTCTTTCCGACTTGCGCCTGCCCGACCATGACGGACTGGTATTGCTCCAGCATATCAGAAAGACCGATGCCCACCTGCCTTTTATCGTAATGACTAGCTATGCAGAGGTTCAGAATGCCGTATGTGCCATGAAATCGGGTGCTACCGATTACGTGGCTAAACCCTTCCATCCCGAAATCCTCTTAGAGAAAATCCGTGAGGCTATCCAGTCAGCTGTTTCTGCGGTTTCTGCCCCTCAGCGTGCGGAATCTGCCGCCATGCAGGATGCGTCCCAAGAAGAGCAGCAGGGCGCTACGGAGGTGCCTAGATATATAAAAGGTGAAAGCGAGGCTTCCAAACAGCTCTACGAGTTCGTTTCGCTCGTTGCCCCAACCCCGATGTCAGTGCTCATTCTCGGAGCCAGCGGCACCGGAAAGGAATATGTGGCGCGCAGCATCCACGAACAGAGTCTGCGCAAGGACAAGCCTTTCTATGCCATCGACTGCGGCGCCATCCCTAAGGAGGTGGCAGCATCTGAATTCTTCGGATATAAGAAGGGTGCCTTTACCGGAGCCGAACAGGATAAGAAGGGTGCCTTCGAGATAGCTAACGGTGGAACGGTTTTCCTCGATGAGATGGGAAACCTCAACTACGAAGTACAGGTGCAGCTCCTCAGAGCCTTGCAGGAGAGAAAAATTCGTCCGCTGGGCAGCACGCAGGAGATAGATGTGGATATCCGACTCATCTGTGCCACCAACGAGAATCTGGCGCAGGCGGTAGCCGAAGGCAAGTTCAGAGAGGACCTCTATCACCGCATCAACGAGTTTACCATCTACATGCCTGCCCTCAAGGACAGAGGTGCCGACATCTTCCTCTTTGCCAACCTCTTTATCAAGCATGCCAACCAGGAACTGGGCAAGAATGTGCTCGGAATGGATGCCAAAGCCTCAGAAATCATTGCCTCATACGACTGGCCGGGCAACCTGCGCGAACTGAACAATGTGATGAAGCGCGCCACCCTGCTCACCCGTGGCAAGTATATCGGTGCCCAGGAACTGGAGAAGACGATGGCACAAACCTCCACAGCCCGACCAATCAATATGCAGCTGCACAGCGAACAGTCGGAACAGGAAAGCATCGCCGCTGCCCTGAGAGCCACCCACGGCAACAAGAGCAAGGCAGCCCAACTGCTTGCCATCGACCGCAAGACACTCTACAACAAAATGAAGAAATACGGCATGGAGTAAAAGATTCCCCAATATATTCCACACTATATTGGGGAATTTTTCTACACCTTTTCCCCACTTTCCCCACATCCCGTTTCTTGCACAAAACACCATCATCACTGATTATCAGATACTTAACAAAATTCATCATTTTCTGGCACGCCTATTGTGATATTATTTAGCGAACTCGCAAATGAGTTTCAGCAAGAGAATTAATAAACAATAATATTCACAATTAAAAAACAGAAAAATTATGAAAAAGTTAGTATTTGCAGTTATCGCAGCAGTAGCAATGGTATCAGTTAGCAATGTATTTGCAGGTAACAGAATGGTAAACGTTGCAGGTTCAGAACCAGTAGACACAGTAGCTCCAGCCGACACAACAGCAACACCAGCTGAGACTCCAGCAGAGACTCCTACAGACACTACAGCAACAACAGTGGATTCAACCGTAGCAGAGTAAATTCACCTTCAGAAAATAGTAATTACGCGTCGCTTTCAATGAAACAGGAGATAGATGACCAGATTTTGGCATTTATCTCCTGTTTTCGTTGGTTTATATCGCATTTTTGATTAACTTTGCACGCAAATAGCAAAAAGACTCAAAACATTAAAAGATAAGAAGATGCAGCAAACAAACGTTCCTTTCAAGGTAGCCCTGGGTTACATCATCGTCGCCATCGTACTGATTCTGGCGATAGGGCTGGTATATCGCAACACCACAACCGTGCTCGCTATCAACCAGGCAACCCGCGACTATATCGAAAAGCGACAGGCAGCCGACAGCACCATGTCCAGCCTGCTCAAGGAGGAACAGACCAATCTGCAGCAGCTTACCCGCGCCATGCAGGGCAAGTCATCCCACAACTATCTGCACGAGAAGATGAACAGCCTCAACAGTGGCGAAGATTCCGTTGTCGTGCATTCCAAGGCACCCAAGACTCATGTGGCAAAGAACACTACCGTAGAGGTGATGAAAACCCGCAAGGGCTTCTTCCGCCGCCTTGCCGATGCCTTCAAGAAGGAACATGCCGAAACGCTCAGCATCAGACGCGACAGTAACCAGGCTGTCACCGATACCCTCTCAACCCCGGTCAACGTAGCCGGAAACGTAGCCAATATTCTGGAACAGATTGACCGCAAGGAGAAGCTGTCTACGCGCAATAACCACGATGCTATCAACCGCGAGGTGAGAGACCTGCAGATAACCAATGCCCGCCTCGCCCTGCGCTCCTCCCAGCAGCTCAACGATATCCACCAGCGCGAACGTCAGGCGATGCAGCAGGCTATCAACCAGGCGATGCAGGCGCGCCAGAATCTGCTCTGGCAGATAGGTCTGCTTGCCATCGTAGCCATCACAGCCGCCGTCATCCTCGTCTATTACATCTACCGCGATACGCAGAAGGAACGCATCTACCGCGAGAATCTAGAAGAGGCTAACGAGGAAATCAAGCGCATCATGAACCAGCGCGAACGCCTGCTCCTCACCATCACCCACGACATCAAGGCTCCGGCTGCCAGCATCTCGGGCTTCATCGACCTGATGAAGGATTATGTCGACACCCCGCAGGGCATCTCCTGTCTCAACAGCATCAAGGGTTCTGCCACCCATCTCTCCCGGCTCGTTGCCGCCCTGCTCGATTATCACCAGTTGGAAAACGGACTGATGAAACTGAACCCTGTAGATTTCTCGCCTGCCGACATGTTCCGCCAGTGTGCCGGAGAGATGCAGATCCTGAGCCAGGAAAAGGGATTGGAACTGCATCTGGAGCTCGATGGCATCAGCAGTCCGCAGACCTACTACCGTGCCGATGCCTTCCGTATCCGCCAGATACTCAACAACCTGGTGAGCAATGCCATCAAGTATACCGACCGGGGCAGCGTCACCATCCAGGCATCCATCAGTCCCCAGCACCTCCTCACCTTCTCGGTAAGGGATACCGGCAAGGGCATGACCACCGAAGAGCGCCAGAAGGTGTTCCAGGCGTTTACCCGTCTGAAGAGTGCCCAGGGCATCGAGGGCACCGGTCTCGGACTGAACATCACCCAGGAACTGGTCAATCTGCTTCAGGGCACCCTGCGTCTTGAATCCGTCAAGGACAAGGGCAGCACCTTCACCGTCACCATTCCGCTTGCCTTAGGTACCGCTCCTGCAGCAGAAGAGGCAGAAGAGCAGAAGCCGCTCGCCCCAACCAAGCCCCATTTCGAAAATCACAAAATACTGCTGCTCGATGACGACCCGTTGCAGCTCCGTCTGCTTCAGGAGATGCTGAAGAAGCTGGTAGGCGACAGTTGGCAAGTCTTTGCCTGTCTGCATGTAGCCGAGGCGCTCACCGTGCTCCACAACGAGCATCCTGCGCTGATGATGATGGATATCGAAATGCCCGAGATGAACGGCATCAGGATGATTCAGCACATCAACCACAGCCACATGAAGGTAGTAGCGATGACTGCCCACGATGCCAGCATCATCAGAGAGTTGAAAGAAGCCGGTTTCGACGATTGCCTCTTCAAGCCGTTCAGCACAGAGAAACTGAAAGAAATCCTCGGATTAGAGAATACTGCATCAGCAGCAGAGGATATGGCAGAGAAAACCAATAAGAAATCCCGCTTTGCACCCCTTCTGACCTTTGCAGAAGGCGATCCGGAGGCAGAAGCCGAGATACTCAGCACCGTCAAGCAGGAGTTGTCATCCCATCTCCAGAACCTCCAGCAGGCAACAGATGGCGAGTTATCAATAGAAGCCATCGGCAAGACAGCCCACAAGCTCCTCCCTATCGCCACGATGATAGAGATGGAGAGCCGCCAGCACATCGCCGCCCTCGCTCCCGAGCATATCAGCGATCTGTCAGAATCTCAGATAAGAGCCTACACCCAGTCCATCATCGCCGACCTGAAGACTATCCTCTAGCTCTCAGCTGTTGTATCTCTTCCATCGACAGTCCTGTTATTTCCAAGACTGTCGATGCATCCATCCCCTTTGCCAGCATATTCCTGGCAATCTCAAGGCTACGCTGGTTCATGCCTTCTTCTCTGCCTTTCTGGTATCTGTCATCCAAAAGGGTCCTTTCTACACTTACGGAATCCCAGAATTTGTCGTAGGCACGGAGTTCGGCATCTGTAAAGCCGGAAAATTCCAGTTCTTCTACTGACGGCAGATACTGTTGCAGGTGTATCAACTCGTCCTCGCTGAGTGACTGAAGGACATACAGGAGGTTTCTCAACCGATCAGGATGATTGCCGAATATCTTCTTGAACGTGAGGTCTGCCTTAGGATCTAAGTACTTCATAACCATCTGTTTTAAAATTCTATAGCGCAAAGTTACGACTTTATTTTCATCCGCACAAGAGTTTTAGACATTTTTTCAGACAAAATGAGCTGAAATGTTGAAAAAAAAATCTTTTTCCTCCCGTATTACGTATAGTGTAAAAGATGTAAATGTATATATATAATATACTTGGTATAGTGTAGGGTAGAAAAATCTGCACATAACTGTCTGATATTCAGTATCTTGTATTTTTAAGATTCTCCCTGGTAGTGATTCGGGCATATTCTGAAGAACCATGATTCTCCCTGATGGTAGCTATTATTAGCTCTGATGGTAACAGTAAAAAGGTAATTTGCCCTGGTAGTCATTGAGCGCTTAAATGAGGTAAACAAACGATGTACTTCCATTTACCAACTGAAGCGGCTGCGTCGGGTTACAGATATGGCTGCGTTGGGTTAAGGATTCGACTGCGTTGGGTTAAGGATTCGACTGCATCGGGTTAAGGATTCGACTGCATCGGGTTGCAGATATGGCTGAACTGGGTTACACAGACGGCTGGACTCACTGATTGAGCCACTTGACTTAACTGATTGAACTACTTGAGTTAGCTGATTGAACCGTATCAGTACTTTTCTGCATGAACTTGCGTACAAAAGAACAGTTAATGAAGAGGACTTTTCATCAATGTAAAACTCAAAGCTTGTTTAACAAATTGAGAGTGCATCATAAGTCACATCCAATACGCCCTGGGCTAGGAGCTTTTGGGCCTTCAGCCCGTCCTCGGCTGCAATTATCTAGACTTACGACACACTCTCCTATTTTTTGTCTACATTTTTCACACTTCGAAAACAAGCTAGACGTAAGAAAAATATCATTTCCCCATAGGCGTTAGAAAAAGCCAGAACGCCAAACGGAATCTTCTTCTATTTATCTCTTTACAGCCCCTCTTATCACGAACCAGGCATGAACTGCAAGGGTGGGAAGAAGGCCGTAATGGGTGCGCATCACCTGGAAACGCTCCTTCAGGGAGGCTTTGTGGTTCTGCGTGGTCATGCCGCCATCCAGAAAATGGGTGAGGACGGCATGGACGTTGCGCAACGGCAACTTGCGGCGAGATGACTCCCGCATGATGCGGATGCACCAGTCTACATCTGCCGAATAACGGTAGTGCAGATCGTAATGAATCTCACGGGCTATGTCTGTGCGGGCATAGAATGACTGGTGACACACCAGCATGCCCCAGATGAACGAACGCCACGTGAGCTTCTTGGATGGGGCTAGACGGCGATGACGCAGAAAATGGCCCATCTCGTTCACGATATCGGTATCACCGTAAAGTACGCCGGGCAGTACTTCTTCTTCGCCTACACAGCCTTCTACGTACTCCAGCGTATCGGCTGTAGGAAAGGTGTCGCCGGCATTCATAAACACCAGGTAATCGCCCGTAGCTCGGTCGATGCTCTTGTTCATGGCATCATAAAGTCCCTTGTCGGGCTCTGATATGACCACGATTTCGTGCGAGCTCTCGCCTACTGCATTGCGATGCTGATATGCCTTCACCAGCTGGAGGGTGCGGTCGCGGGAACCGCCATCCATGATGATGTGCTCGATGCTGCAGTAGGTCTGGCGCTGCACGCTGTCGAGGGTACGCTGCAACTCCTTTTCGGCATTGTACGTACAGGTTACGACGGTGAACTTAATCATAACTTATAGTTTTTGTAGGCCATCGCCTCGTTATAAATTTCAATATATTTCAATGCTACGGCATGCTGCGAATAGTTCTGTGCTACCTTTTGCAGACATGCCTGCTTCAGCGCCGCCCTGTCGGCCTCTTCGAGCACCCAGTGGATGCCACTCGCCAGGTCTTCGGTATCGCGGTAGTTGGCTACGTAGCCGTTCTGCTGATGGTCTATCATCTCCGGTATTCCTCCTACCCTGAACCCGATGCCCGGCACGCCGCACGCCATCGACTCCATGATGGTGTTAGGGAGGTTATCTTCGAGCGATGGCAGCACAAAGGCATCTGCCGAATTATAGATTGCCACTATCTGCTTCTCATCGCTGACATAGCCGAGCGAATAGGACGGCAGGGTGAGGTTTACTTCCTCGGAATGGCCGCCCAGGATGGCGATGGCGGTATTCTCCTTCATCTCAGGATAGCGCGCTACCAGCCGGTCGATGGCTTCGATGAAATAGCGCATGCCCTTGCGCTCGTCGGTTACGCGCTGGGATACGAAGAGGATGATATGCTTGTCGGCTGGCAGACCGGCACGCAGACGCGCCTCTGCCTGATCCTGAGGACAGAACACGTGGGTATCTATCGGATTCGGGATGTTGGTGATGCGCTGCCCTACGAAGAGACCGCTGCCCTTAGCCTGCCGTTCGAGCCAACGGCTACAGGTGACGAAGGAGATGGCGCCGCGATGGTAGAGTTCCTTCTTGCGGCGGAATATCTTTGCTGAGAGGTCGTTCTTGCTGCCTTTATTGGGGAGAAGCGGACAGTTGCCGCAGGCGGAGGCATAGCGGTTGCAGCCGCGTGCATAATGGCAGATGCCGGTAGCGGGCCAGAGATCGTGCATGGTCCATACCACCGGTTTGCCGCTGCGGATAATCTTGCGGATGTCCTTGAGTGAGAGCATGCCCTGGTTGATCCAGGAGAGATGGATGACATCTGCCTCCTGAAACTCGCGGAGCCTGGTGATATCGGTACCCGATGTTGCCATGTCTACCTCCCAGAGGCGCTGACGGGAGAAATGGAGATGCCAGAATACGCACCAGCGCTCCCACAGGAAGTTCCACTGCAACCTGAGCGAACGGGGCAGACTGACCACGGTGATGTCTTCTGTCTCCTTGTCGCGTACCAACATCTTTGCCTTAACGCCATTGTTGTTAAGGGCATCCATCAGGCGGTTGGCTGCTACTGCCGCTCCGCCTGTCTTTTCACTTGTATTTACTATGAGTACTCTCATCTGCGTATATTTTTGATACCGCAAAAAGCTGCGTATATTGATTGATACTGCAAAGATAGCACAAATCGGAGACAAAACAAAATAAAAAGGCATGTTTTTTCGAGGAAATCGGAAAAGAGGAAACGGAAGGGGGAGAATGGGGCATAAAAAAACATGCCACAACTCTCAACGAGCTGTGGCATGTAATATGTTTAACTTAAAAAATCTAATCAAAATAGTCTCACGACTTTCTCAATTATCGGTTAAACAATCTACCTTAAAACCTAATAACTAAAAACCTAAATCTATTACTACTAACCTAAACAATCTATTAACCTTTTGACGCTGCAAAATTACTACTATTTCGGCTATCCACCAAATATTTAGCCAAGAAAGTGTGACGTTTTTGCATTTTTTTGATATATATCAAGCAAAAATGAACAAAAAAAACGGAAATTAACAACTTCCTGACACTTTGCAGTTTATAAGGCTTTTGCCTTTACAGGGCGCCTTGCTTGCGTTCTATCCTTTCTGGATAAGAACGGTGGCATAGGCGGAGATTCCCTCCATTCTGCCTGTGAATCCGAGTTTCTCGGTGGTTGTTGCCTTGATGGATATCTGGTCTTCATCTACCCCCATCACCTCTGCCAGACATGCTTTCATGGCTGGCACATGCGGGTTGAGTTTAGGGCGTTCGGCACAGACTGTGGCATCGATATTGCCCAGTGTATAACCCTTGGTAGCTATCAGTTCCATCGTTTTGCGGAGCAGAATCTTAGAATCCACATTCAGAGTCTCTGCTGCCGTATCGGGGAAATGATATCCGATATCACGCATGTTAGCAGCGCCCAGCAGGGCATCGCAAATGGCATGTATCAGCACATCGGCATCGCTGTGGCCCAGCAATCCCAATTCATAATCTATCTTGATTCCTCCCAGCCACAAGTCGCGGTCAGCCACCAGCTTGTGGACATCATATCCAAATCCTACACGTATATTCATCACTTTAAATTTATATTATAGTGTTGATTTTTTAGTGTTGAATGTTGAATGTTGAATGTTGAATTAGGCTAGCGCCCTTGAGTCCGTTAGGCAAAAATTCAACATTCAACACTATTCATTCAACATTCAACATTCAACACTCAACATTCAACACTATTCATTCAACATTCAACACTCAACATTCAACACTATTCATTCAACACTCAACATTACCTCTTAAACAGGTCCTTCAGTCCATCCATATCAAACGACAGGGTGAAGCGGAGGGTCTGGTCGAGCGGGTTGCTCTTGGCGGTAGCCACCACATAGGCAGCATCGAGCGAAAAGACATTCATCTTGAAACCGGCACCCACGGTGAAGTACTTGCGGTTACCCTTGCTCTGACTCTCGTGATGATAACCGGCACGCAGCGCAAACTTATCATTATATACATACTCGGCACCCAGACCGTAGTTGATTTCCTCCAGCTCTTCCTTGAAACCGCCAGGGGCATCGCTGAAACTCTTGAAGATACCGCTGATGCCCGAAATATCATCATACTCACGATGCACACGGTCTTCATATTCTGAATTGTCCTCACCCTCTTCCTGCTTCGGAACGGTAGGCACCAGATACTTGTTGACATCGGCTGCCAGGGTAACGCGGTTGTATTCGTCGATAGGAATCATCAGCGAGGCACCCAGACGCATGTTGGCTGGCAGGAACTCGCCATACTCCTTGCCACTGAAGGTAATCTTACTACCTATGTTAGAAATATTCAAACCCAAACCCAACTGGCATTCGCGCTGGCCGATGACCACATAGTTCTGGTAATAGGCAGCAATATCGGCTGCGAAAGCGGAGGCTGGCGAATTATCTTCGGTATAATCGAAGCGCATATCGGAATAGATCCAGCGGATGGCGGCAGCAAGAGAGAACTTCTCGCTGAGCATCAGAGAATAAGCCACATCGACCGACATCTCGTAAGGATTGATGGTCATACCCGTGCCACTCTCGGCACCCTCTTTGCTGGTAAACACTTCGCCCATATTGAAATAGCGGAGCGATGCAGATACGGAACTGTAATCACCAATGCGGTAATAGCCAGACAGATAGGCAAGATTCATATCATTGACCAGCGAGCGCAGCCAAGGGGTGAAGCTGAGCGACACACCGGCACGCGAAATGGTGAAAGGATATTTTGCCGGGTTCCAGTACTGGGAGTTGACATCAGGGTCGGTAGCCGCACCGACATCTCCCAAACCGCCACCACGGGCATCAGGAGCTATGGTTTGCGAAATGACTGCATAGTTCACAGGATTGAAGAGGTCTTTCTTATCCTGCGCCTTCACTTCTGATGCCATCAGAGCGAGACATCCCAAGATGAATATCTTATAGATTCTTTTCATTGCCATTGTAAATATATTTTTATTTAATAATGATGAGTTTCTTGACTTTAGAGGTGTAGCTGCTGCCATCGCTCGCCACCTTGACGCGATAGAGATATACGCCGGTGCCCAGAGGGGTGCCGCTATCGGAGGTGAGGTCCCAGCTTACGGTATAGCTGCCCGAGGTAGGTACACCGCTTTCGGAATGGCGCCAGTGCTGTCTGCCCGATGAATCGAACACTTCTACCACCACGTCCATATCGCTCTCTGTGCGGTCGTGACTGATGATGAAGGTAGTGGAGGTTTTAGCCGGATTGGCGGTTACACCCACATCGAAGAGCGCCGGACTCAGTGCCTTCACCACATTGAAACGGAGCTTCACCATAGAACTGTTGTTCTGGATATCCCAGGCTCGGAAGGTGAGTTCGTGCTTGCCCGGTTCCAGTTGCGGTATGCTGTAATAGGTAGAACCGCTGATATAGGTTCCGAAATCGTAGGTGAAATTGCTGTTCAGCACATAGGTCTTCGACATATCGCCATCTATCACCAGCTGCAGGTCGTGGCCGATACCGCTTCCGGCAGCATTGATTCCGTCCTTATCGGTTATCTTTGCCACAAAGAACGGAGTGGCGTTGACTTTGCCGCCATCTACGAAGGAAGGCGAATTGAGATAGCAGTAGATGGAAGGACCGATGGAATCGTTCTTCTGCTCCTCGCTCTCGCCTACCGTAAACTGCTCGCTGGAGCCGTGGGCAGAGAGGGTCTTGGAGGTATTCACCGCATAGAGGTTGACCAGACCGCTCTGGTTGGAATAATTGATATCCAGCGGAACGGCAAAGGAGAAGGCAAACTTGCCGCCTCTTACGCTATCGGTGCCCTGATACAGGGTCTTGGTTCTGTCTTTGTATTCGAATGCCTTCTCAGCGCCATCCTTGCCGGTATCGTTCAGGCGACAGGTAACCGTCTCCTTGGAATCTCTTACGGTAGCGGTGATGACGCCCCGGAAGTCGTCTGCTCCCTCGATATGACCAGCCATGCGGGCGATAGAGCCTGCCTTCAGCATCGGCAGGGTTTCAGACTCGGCAACAGGAATGCCATTGATGGAATCTACCACAATCTGATGCATAGGCAGATTGAGTGCAAGAGCCGGGTCGCCCAAGAGGGAATAATGGAGATGGTTTTCGGTGATATCGGAACCGGAAGTTGGACCGTTGCCGCTTACCAGGTCGTTCTGAGCCAGTCGGTGCGCCTCGCCTATCGTGACAGGCTTGCCGTCTACCAGACTGAGCACTCTGTGGATGAAGGCACGGTTGATATGCTTGTTATACTGGGCGTAAACGGTACGGGTGGTGCCATAGAAGGCTACTGCGCCGCCTTTTTCGTTGAGCAGCGCATATTCGCCGATGTTGGCTTCGAGTCCGTCGAACGGCATGATATCGCAGGAGGCAGTTACCCAGAGCGGCAGGTTGGTATTGCGGAAATCGGCAAAATCGGTAAGTTTCAGAACCGATTCGTGCGACATCTGGGTAGGATCGCCATGTCCGGCATAATCCATGATGAGGGCTCCTGCAGCCTGCTGCTGCTTGATGATTCTCGTTGCCTCGGGATAGGTATTGCCCGTAGAGGAGGTTTCGCGGGTATAGGCATCCCACATCACCTTCTTGACGAGATAGGCGGGATAGGTGGTGAGCACATCATTTGCCACCTCATCGGCATCCTGCATGTGGAGGTTTCCGTTTCCGTCATCGCCCATAAACATCAGGGTGTTCTGCCAGGCGCCTGCATTGGCATTCTGAGCATAACTGATGGTCTTGTCTACCAGCACCTGGGCTTCTTCTGCATAGGTTACCGGGAAGCGGCCTACGGCTACATCCTGCAGCTCACGGTTAGGATACAGTCCGGCTCCCTCACCAAGCATGCCGAACCAACTGTCGCTGACGAAGCAGGATACGGCGCTGAAGGAGTTTTCACTCTCAAAGCACAGCAGATAATCGTCTGGATTCAGGATTCTGCAACCGGAGGTAAGCATGCGGTTATCCCATACGCAGTCGCCGAAGAGCAGGAGATATTTCGGCATGTCAGCCTCGCTCTGCGCTTTATCGGAAAGCATGCGCAGGTAGCGGCGGTAGGCGTTGGCATCGGGGGTACCGCTAGAAAATTCGTTATAGAGTTCATCGGCAGGAACGATGGTAACGCGCAGTCCGTCGTGCTGTTCATGAAATTCTTTCAGTCGCTGAGCCTGTTTCAGCAGTTTCTGTGAGGTCGGGATGATGATGACCATATCGGCTGCTCCATCGGCATGATGATCCTGGTTGGTGATGCCGTAGACATACTGGGCAGCCGGAATCTTTCCACCGGAGGCCAGGTTCGCAGCGGTAAAGGCACAGCTTCCAGGCTCTGCCCACGTTACGGAGATATAATCGAGGCGGATGGAAGCACCTGACAAGACCTTGATGGAGATGGTATCCTTATCCTGGAAATCGGAAATGGGATAAGTGGCAACCTTCTCTGTAGCCTTGAGGTAAGATATATCCTCCAACGGATTGTCATCCTTGAGAGAAAGGGTGATTTCGCCCAAAGCCT
The DNA here is from genome assembly GCF_949820605.1 of Segatella copri. NCBI lineage: Bacteria > Pseudomonadati > Bacteroidota > Bacteroidia > Bacteroidales > Prevotellaceae > Segatella > Segatella copri. The sequence goes on along the minus strand of NZ_CATKVU010000007.1, from coordinate 81,092 downwards.
TGCCATTCTTCAGTATCTGAGCCACGCTGTTTGTGGTGGTAGTCAGGGCTACGGAGAGTTTGCCTGCCGCAGAACCGGTGGTATTCGTGATTACGACTTTCTTTTCATCACCCACCTTCAGTTCTTCTGCATCGAAGAGGTTTCTGCCGCCATGATAGTAGCTGTAACCATCTGACTCGTAGAGGGAATGGTAATCGTAAGGCTGCGGATAATGGGAAGAGACAAAGGTGGCTGAATCCTGCACCAGTGGCTCTCCATCGGTCTGGGTAATAAAATAGTAGCCGTAATCGGAATAAGGATTACGGATGCGCTGGAGGGCGGTTTCAGACTTCCAGGAAACCGGTCCCTGGGCATAGAAATAATGCTTGCCGCCAACGATGCACTGGGGAACTTCCTGCAAATCGTCGGTAGCCTGCAGTTCGCTCGCCAGAAGGGCTTCGTTCTGCAGATTGCCGCCATAGCCGTAAATCTTCACCTTGCTGATATCGGAGAAGCCTGCCTGGCGCACTACCTGTTCGGTAAGCTGATGGAAACCGGTTTCGCTGACTCTGATCTTCGCCCATCTGCCTGAGGCTAGGACGGAATGGGAGGCATAAAGAGAGGTAGCTGAGCGCAAAGCATCAGAAGAAGTGAAGGCTGATACTTTACCCTTAGCCAACAGAGAACCTCGACTGGAACGCTCGGAGCGATTCAGAGGACGGGCATCTACCTGAAGCATGAAGCTGACCAGCAGCTGATGGCGGTTATTGCGGAACACGACAGGACTGAAATCTATCTGGAGTACGCCCTGCTTACGGCATTCGGTAACCCGCTGCTGGGGAAATACCTGCTCAGGAGGAACTGCACCCGAAAGGCGGTTGTAATTAGCGATGTCGGAGGCAGTCATATCGATATACTCGCCATATTTCAGGCTGACGGTATATACAGAATCACGATATGCACCGGTCAAAGGAATGGAATACACGAAACGGGGCAACACAGAATCTACTCTGACTTCAGAAGAGGTCAGATTGAAGAATCGCTGTGCCTGAGCAGGAACCACCAGCATGAGCAGGCATGCCAGCAGCATGTATTTCCAAACCTTCGTTGTGTTCATATCGATATATTACTTGCAATATTGTTTATTTACAGTGAAAATCGAGCACCTTCCTGTCTTCGAGATAGCCTACGAGATGGTCGTCGATGTTGACAGGACCGCAGCCTGTAGGACATCCGGTATAGAGCAGGTCGCCCGTCTTGAGCGTGAAGTACTGGCTGATGTAGGAGATGATTTCATCTACCTTGTAGAGCATATCACTCGTGCAGCCTTCCTGTACGGTCTTGTCATTGAGGTCGAGGCGGAAGTGCAGTGCCTGGATATCACGGAACTTCTGGATGTCGACCCATTCGCCGATAACCGCAGAACCGTCGAATCCCTTGGCGAGTTCCCAAGGCTGGCCAGCCTCGCGCAGTTTCTTCTGCATCTCGCGTGCCGTAAAGTCGATACCTACGGTTACTGCATCGTAATAGCGGTGGGCGAAACGCTGCGGAATGGTCTTTCCCAACTTGGATATTCTGACCACTACTTCGGTTTCATACTCTATTCTTCCCAGATGATCAGGGATGAAGAAAGGCTTGCCGTTATTGAGCAAAGCAGAATCTGCCTTGGTAAAGATGACAGGACGCTCTGGTTTAGATAACGTACCATGCAGCGATTTATTGTGTTCGGTATAGTTCATACCGATGGCAAATATCTTCATAACATCAAATTTTTATATAAAAAAGAAATGGGAGTTAGAAGCAAAGCGAGGCTTAACTTCATAACTCCCGGTATTCTAATTTAACTATAAGTCAAATTAACGCTTGCTTTTGAGTAATGATTACTCAGCAGCAAGAGTAAAGCGCTGGTAAGCAACGATCTTGAGATCCTTGCTCTGAGAAGCGAGGTACTGAGCAACAGTCTGCTTGTCACCGTCACCGAACTGGAACTCCTGGTCAACGAGACAGTTCTCCTTGAAGAACTTAGCCAGACGACCATTAGCAATGTTCTGGATCATAGTAGGGTTCAAAGTAGCAGCCTTCTCCTCACCAACAGTCTTCTTGATGTTGCGAGCCTCTTCAGCCTGCTCAGGTGTCAACCAACCCTTCTTGGTGTTGCTCTCGATGTGCTCCTCAGAGTCAACGTGAGCTGGGTTGATGCCAGCCTTCTTCAAAGCAGCGTTAACAGCCTTCTCTACGAGCTCTTCCTTAGTCTTGGCAACAGCAACCTCGAGCTCAGTCTTCTTAGTCTCCTCAGAAACTGAAGACTCGTCGAGAGCTACAGGGCGCATAGCAGCAACCTGCATAGCTACCTTGTGACCAGCCTCCTCGTTGTTCTCGTTGAGCTGAACCATAGTACACAATGTGTGCTTGTTCATGTGGTCGTAAACCTCAATGTTGTCACCCTCGAGAACACAGTAGCCGTCGAGCTCCATCTTCTCGCCAGTGATACCAGAGCGCTGTGTAACAGCAGCCTGAACATCAGCATCGCCAACCTTCAAAGTCTTCACCTCGTCGAGAGTGTGAGCCTTGGCAGCGATAGCAGCGTCGAGGATATCAGATGTCAACTTGATGAAGTCAGCACCATTAGCTACGAAGTCAGTCTCGCACTTGAGAGCGATGATAGCAGCGAAATCGTTAACCTTCTTAACGAGAACGCAACCGTTAGAAGTCTCACGGTCAGAACGCTTAGCAGCGATAGCGAGACCACGCTCACGGAGCAACTCCTTTGCCTTATCGAAATCACCTTCAGCCTCTGTGAGTGCCTTCTTAACGTCAGCAAGACCAGCACCAGTCATAGCGCGAAGTTTCTTGATATCTTCAATTGAAACAGCCATAATAATATTTTTATATTAAAAAGTTAATAATAATCTTTGCTTAAAAGCTACTAAAGCCATCGAATCATAAACAGAATCAATGGCTTCAGTATATATTTCTTTGCCTAATTACTCAGCCTCGTCCTTGCGGGCAGCCTTCTTCTTAGGCTGGTCCTTCTGCTCAGCAGCAGCCTTGTCGTCAGCCTTCTCAGCCTTGCGCTCCTCGAGAGCCTCAGCGATAGCACCGCAAACAGCAGTAAGGATAGCATCTACAGAATCCTTAGCATCGTCGTTAGCTGGGATAACGTAATCAACATTCCTAGGATCAGAGTTGGTATCTACGATACCGAACACTGGAATACCAAGACGGTTAGCCTCCTTAACAGCGATGTGCTCCTTCATTACGTCAACAACGAAGAGGGCTACTGGGAGACGGGCCATATCTGCGATAGAACCGAGGTTCTTCTCCAACTTAGCACGCTGGCGGCTTACCTGAAGCAACTCGCGCTTAGAGAGGTTAGAGAATGTACCATCGTTCAACAGACGATCGATGTTTGTCATTTTCTTAACTGCCTTACGGATTGTAGGGAAGTTGGTGAGCATACCACCAGCCCAACGCTCGTTTACGTATGGCATATTGATAGAAGCTGCCTTCTCAGCAACTACGTCCTTAGCTTGTTTTTTAGTAGCGACAAACAGGATCTTTCTACCTGTCTTGGCAATTGTCTTGAGAGCCTCAGCAGCCTCGTCAATCTTAGCGACAGTCTTGTTGAGGTCGATAATATGAATACCGTTACGCTCCATGAAGATGTAAGGAGCCATTGCTGGATTCCACTTGCGACGGAGGTGTCCGAAGTGGCAACCTGCCTGAAGTAACTGGTCAAAATTTGTTCTTGACATTGTTTTTTCTTTTTTAATTGTGTTTACTTTCTTTTTGAATCTAATGTTAGATCAGTCGATGAGTAGTCCCCGATTAATGGAATCTCACCGATTTAGATACTAAACTTTTTAGCTCAGCTATATATAATCTGTATATATAATAAAATATGTATAAGATTAACGCTTGCTGAACTGGAAGCGACGACGAGCCTTTGGCTGACCTGGCTTCTTACGCTCAACAGCACGTGAGTCACGTGTCATGAAGCCTGCATCCTTCAAAGCCTTCTTATCGTTAGCGTCGATCTTAACGAGTGCGCGAGCGATAGCGAGGCGGAGAGCCTGGCTCTGACCGGTGAAACCACCACCGTCGAGGTTTGCCTTAATATCATACTTACCCTCAGCTTCGAGCAACTGCAATGGCTGCTTTACTACATAGCGAAGGATTGCTGATGGGAAATATGTCTCAATATCTTTCTTGTTGATTGTGATCTTACCGGTACCCTCTGTGAGGTATACACGAGCTACAGCGCTCTTACGGCGACCAATTGCATTAATTACTTCCATTCTACCTTAATTATTTATACTGGTTAATATCAATAGCCTTTGGCTGCTGTGCCTCGTGCTTGTGCTCTGTGCCATCGTAAATGAAGAGGTTGTCCATCAAAGAACGACCGAGAGGGCCCTTTGGCAACATACCCTTGATAGCGTGACGGAGGATCTTGTCCATTCCATCAGGACGCTTGCGCAACTCTGCTGGAGTGTTGAAGCGCTGACCACCTGGATAACCAGTGTAACGAGTGTAAACCTTATCTGTTTCCTTCTTACCAGTGAAAACTACCTTAGCGGCATTGATAATGATTACGTTGTCACCACAATCTACGTGTGGAGTGAAAGTTGGCTTGTACTTTCCGCGGAGCAATTTAGCAACCTTAGAGCAGAGGCGACCTACAACCTGGTCGGTAGCGTCGATTACGACCCACTCTTTCTTAGCTGTTTCCTTGTTTACGGAAATAGTCTTGTAACTTAATGTGTCCATTTTAAAATTTAAATTTACTACTAAAAAACGTTTTAATCTTTTTTACTCACTATTCAGACAGGTGATTCACTAACCACATACCCCGGCCACAGGGCATGCTATTAACACACCATATCTTGGGGACTCTAAGTGTATCCCCGAAATAATCGGACTGCAAAATTACACATTTTTATTTGATTATGTGTAGGTTACGAGTCTTAACCCCAAACTTTTATGAATATTTAACTTAGTTTGCGCTTTTCTGCTCAGGATAAGCAAAAAAAGCTCCCTCAGCACAAAGACCGAGGGAGCCGAAATGAAGTCTATTTAAAGCCCTACTTCGTGGGCTCGAGAGAAGATATATAACTTACTTTAAAATCACCTTCTTGCCATTGATGATAACAAGACCCTTGGCAGACTTGCTTACGCGCTTGACGTCGATAGAGTAAACCTTGCCAACCTTAACAGCCTCGCTGACAGTGATAGCCGCAAAAAGTAATTTGTTTCTTAATACTTACACTTTAAAAAAAATAATACTAATATTTACTATCTAACGATTTTATATACGCTGTTTCCCTGCTTCACGATATAAATGCCATGACGCATATCCGTGGCAGAAACCCTGCGGCCATTGAGATCGTAGTATCTCTTCTGTCCATTACGTGACGGGGTGGCTGTGACAGAACTGATACCCGTAGAACTTGCCGGTGTCACGATGAGTTCCTTGGAACCGTAAGAAAGTTCACCCTTCTTGCTGGCATTTACTACCAGCGCATAGGTAGCATCTGTGTCCAGACCTGAGAATGCAAATTCTGTCTTGCCATTGGTAGAAACCTTCTGGTAGGCTGCCACCGGTTCGTGAATCAATGCATTGCATCCCAAAAGCACATCATCGATATAGAAAGCACCGGAAGTACGCTGGATGACATTCAGTCTTACTGAATCAGCCAACTCCGGCAAATCATAGCTATAGGTATCTCCCGAAGCCATGTCTGCACCTCCCTGCAAAGTAGCAATCTGCTTCCATTCTCCATTCTGATAAGCCTCTACTGCCAAGGTTGCCTTGGTTGAAGAAGATGACTTGGCGAAGAACTTGACAGAAGAGATACGTTCCTTGGCAGATGCCATCTTCAGATAGGAATCCATCTTGTTCAGACGGAGACAAGGCACTTCCTCGCCATACGAAGTCATGCTCAGGTTTCCATTGGTTTCCCAAAGTGATGGCATGCCCTCCAGTTCATTGCCGAAGTCATAGCCCTTCTGGGTTGCCTCTGAAGCATAAACCAATTGATGCAAGGTCACCACGTAATCATCTGCTGCTTCCATACCTTTCCATGAAGCCGTGAAGCCTGTTTTACCGACTGCGGTAGCCTTTACATCAGTCACATAATACTTGCTGAAAGGAATAGCGGCAGTAGTGAACTGCTGGGTGTAGACATCAGAAGAATAAGAGCCACGGTTTGCCTGCAAGGTAATCTCATAGGTAGTTTCAGGACTCAAGCGCTCAACATGAAGAGAAGGCTGTGCTGCTGTATATACCTTATTATTATAGAGCGGCAGAGGTTCTTTTTTTCCATTCACCACTGAGCTGATGTTCAGAACATATCGCTTGGCAACCGGCACATCTGTCCATCCTACCACAATACTGCTATCCTGGATCTCAGTAACCTTCACGTCAGGAGTATTCAGTTTCAGATTAAGTCCGCCGAGCATGAGATTGATGATGCCATCCTTCTCCTCGATATCATCCAGAGACATCACCTTGCCACCAGCCCAGGAAGTCAGATTACACTGAGACACATTCGATGTTCCAGGGAACGGATCTCCCGAACGGGTATTATCGGTAAGCTTGTTATCAGCCTCAACGATATCTACACGCTGATGAGTGCCAGTGATGTTCAACTCATTTTTCTCCCAAGCCTTGGCATCATAATCGATATGCCAGAGCAACATGCCATGGCCCGGAATGAACGCATCCCAGCCCTTCTGCTGGCGGTTCTCCATGATGAAGTATTCCTGATCATTGGTTCCTCCCACAGGCACCATGTATGCCTTGTTGCTGTCGTTCAGGTCAGGCAGGACATTGAGGGTATCTACCCCATTCTTCAACACGGTCAGGTCGAGCCATCCCAGGCAGGCACGCTCGTAGGCAGAGAATGCCGCAGGCGTATTGCCGTTGTTGTTGTAGGAAGCCCTATCCATGGTATCGAAGGAACCAGGGGTAAAGGTTGCCATACCATAATATATATCATAATGATCGGCAAGGCCGAGCACATGACCGAATTCATGCACGAAGGTACCGATGCCCGCAGGCTGAGGTGTGATGATGGTACCATTGATTTCGTTACTGCAGGTATAGTTTCCCACCTCGATGCCATCCAACTTCAGCGACTTCTGGGTACCCCCAGCTTCCTTGGCGATATCAGCATAATAGGCAGAATGTGGCCAGATGGCATTGCCATCACCCGAATCAGCCTCACCCTTTCCGGCATAGAAGAAATAGATATTGTCGATGAAGCCATCCTGGTTGTGATCATACTGCGAGAAATCCACCAATGGGTCGGCAAGAGTACAAGCCTCTCTCACGAACTCCTCCAGGGCTACCGGATTATCCGTAGAAGAACCCTTGTTGGCTCCATAATAAGAATACTTCTTTGGCAATGTTACAGGGCCGATGACATCAAACTGAGGTTGGAATTTGCCATTGGAGCTGTTCACATAGAAATCTCTCGCACTTCCGTTGGCACCATTGCTATAAGTAAAACCCGGTTCATTGAGCATACTGTTGAAGAACTGATGCGCATCGCTACCCACGGTAGAGAACTTCGTATCAGCAAACTGCACCAAGATGACCAATGAATGAACTTCGCCTGTGGTAGGGAAATTATTTAATTTTTCTTCCTGCGGATTGCTGCTGGAACGGGAGACCAGCGATGAAACCGCTGAGAGCGGGGACGCAGAATTGATGCCGTTTTTTAGAGAAGCATTTCTGCGAGCCGAGAAGACTTGCTGCAGCTGCTGCAGACGGGCACGCTTGAAAGATTCCAAGATGGCAGACTTGTCCTGGCTTTCGATGAACTTCTTGACCTGAGCACTTCTGTCAGAAGCCTCTGTAGCCTTGATGCCGCTAGCCTGCACCTCACCATTCTTCCAGTCGGCATACTCGTAGTTTCGCAGCTGGGCATTGAACACGAGCGGAATACCATCGGAAGTCATCACATAATGGCCATGCTCATCACCATGCATCTGGATGGTGATCCAGGAGCCATCAGCCTGCTTCACCTTCAAAGGTTTCGGATAAGCAGGAATAGCAAAGGTGGCCTGCACAAAGCAGACCACCAATAAACTGAATATGATTAATTTTTTCATACTTACTTGATAACAAACTTGGCTGTAGCCTTATGACCAGCCTTATCAGTTGCCTTTACGATGTAGAGACCAGAGGTCAAACCTGCTGTGCTGAAAGCAGCACCAGAAGTCTTGCCTACGAGCTTGCCGTTTACGCTGTAAACATAGATAGCGTCAGCACCCTCGGCAGAAATCTGAGCGTCAGCTGCCTTGATAACCAAAGCCGCAGCATCCTCTACGTTCTCGATACCGCTTACATAGTTCTTGAGAACTGTTACATTGATTGTAGCAGAGAACTCACCGAAGCTAACGGTAACCTCACCGATACCCATCTTCGTACCCTTGATAACCAGGTCGATGCTGTTGCCATGAGCCTCACCAAGAGTAGCAGTAGCATTACCAGTAGCAGAAACTTCCAGGTCAGACTCCAGGTCTGCGTTCTCCATACCATATACAGAAACCTGAACTACAACAGCGCCCTTATCGTCAGTACCTACAGTTACATCATCTGCGCTAACAGCGAGAGCCTTTGCGATATTGTTGAAGTAAAGAGTAGGAACCTTGCTTCCGTCCTCCTTCCAAGGCTCAGCGAGAGTGCTTCCGTAAGCATACTCCAAACCTGCGAAGAAGTCCTTGTTCATTTCCTTGGCTGCCTTGAAGGCACCCTCAACGCTGGCAGCATCTGTGTTACCCACATTGTTGGCAGTATAGTTGTTAGAAAAGCGAGTCTCTGTCTTAGGAGTCTCACCCGCAGCATAGTCCTCATCAGCGATAGTTCTACCGGCAATCTGATGAGTAGTAGCAGGGTTGCTTACCTCTTCACCATTCTCGAAAGCCTTGATAGAGCCGTCGAAGACGCAGTTCTTTACATAACCGGCACCACCATTCCAGGCGCTCTCCATCACACCAACGATACCACCTGCAGCATATCCGTTCCAGGCAGACTTGCTGGTTGCTACGATATCAGCATGGCTGATCACATTAGAGATACCGTTGAAGAAATTATCACCGATGAAACCACCTACAGTATTCTCTGCAGTCAACTTACCGCGAACCTCGCAGTTGGAGAACGCACACTTATCCTGAACAGAACCTGCAATACCAACGATACCACCCAGATTGCTCTTGGCTGTGGCATTTACATTTGCATAGCATGCATTTACGCCAGAACTTGTACGAGTCTGACCAACGATACCACCCACATTCTCTGAGTTAGGCAAAGAGATTTCACCCTGGAAAGAACTGTTGGCAATATTGGTATAGAGATTAGCGCAACCTACGAGACCACCCGCAGCAGAAACCATTGCATCCTCACCGGCAATCTTGGCACCATAAACAAATACACTATCCACATTGGCACCCTTAGCCTTGCTATCAGTAGAATAGCTGGTCTCACCAGCCAACACACCTATATACTGGTTGGTATTGGTTACATCAACAGTAGGGTTCACGAAAATCAAGTTCTTGGCAACACCATTGATATCGAGTGAGCCAAACAAACCTACATGACCTTCTGTAGTTCTGATACCGAGGTTATATACAGTATGGCCATCACCATCCAAAGAACCAGTAAAGCTCTTGATAGGAGTCCACCACTGTGCAGCCTTCGCCATATCGATGTCAGCCACCAGCTTGTAGCTCTTGGTTGGCTCCAGAGCCATCTGCTGGAAGTCACCCGTAGTAGAAATCAGGTATGGATCCTCTACAGTACCCTTACCACCCTGCTCAAACTTGGTGAAAGGAAGGTCGTAGAAGCTCATGTCATACTTGTTGTTCTTAGTATCGCTGAACACAACGAACATCTGGTACTTGCCCAATTCGTTCATCACAGGGAAACCTGCCTGTGAGATAGAATGAGTATCATCACCACGCCATGACTTCAGGACGGTTCCGTCAACCTTGGCAACCTCCAAGACGTTGTCGAGCTTGTTGCTACCATCCTCGCGGCGCTTCTTGGCAAGGTATACATATTCCATATCATCATCTGTGTTGAAGAGATATGGGTTGAGTGATGTGCTGTTGAGCAATGGAGTGAAGAGCTCAGCCTTTGTACCCAGGTTAAGTCTGTCTACGTGATCGATAGTGCAATCAGGGTTCACCCAAGCGATAGGAGCCAGAACCTCACCAGCCTCGCTACCCTCTGCATTTGCCAAAGCGATGACATACTGATAGCCCTGCGCATTGGCAGAAGTTGGGTAACGGTCGAAGTTAGATGAGATGTTGTTACCATCGATGTTCTGTGGCAACACACCTGCCTTCTTGCAGGAAGGAACATCTACCAGCTGAATCTGCTGGCCAGCACTCTCGCCTGTACCCAGGGTCTGCAGGAACCACATCTGGTCAGACTTGCCATGGATGGTGTTCAGCAAAGCCCACTGGTTGCTTGTCACCTTGTCGCAGATATCCTTCAACTTACCATGCTCTGAATCGTAAACGGCGAATGAAGCCAGGTCGGCATCCAGAGAAGGAGTATAGTCGAGAAGCTCTACCACGTAGTTCAATTTGCCGTTGTTGCTGAAGTAGCCCTCAGACAAGTCGTTGTTGCCGAAGAGACCGAAGGCAGCAGAACGGTAAGGAACACCCTCAGGAGCATTGATGGAAACACGGAGGCTATCCACCTGCTTGTAGTTCTTGTTCAAAGTTCTCAACACCAGGAAGTTGTCTGGATTCTGTACGATATCCTGGTTACCATCACCAGCATCGGTATCGGTATATGGCTTCTCATACTGTGCCAGAACATAGTAAGGAGTGCCATCCACGTTCATACAGTTGAAGCAGGAACCCTGCAGATAGCTGATTCGGTTATCGATGTTGAAGCTGAAGGTATGCTCCACGTACCAATTGTCCTGTCCCGAGGCAGGAGGAGCGATGACATCGATGTTATACAGGCTGTCAGACTCGTGAGTCATGATCAGGCGCTGGTAGCTGTTCCAGCCCTTAGATGCATCGAATACCAGACCGGTACCCTCCATCTCGAACTTGATTTCACCGGTATTGACATCGTAGGCACGAGTCAGATACTTGTTTTCGCCGTTGAAGGCATCGTGGAACTCCACCAGGATTTCGTTAGACTTCCCGTCCTTATCGAAAAGTTTCTTGGTAACAGGACCGTATGGAGTGATGTTTTGTACATGCTTCCATCCCTCAGGAACCTTGACGCTGAAAGAGCCCACCTGCTTGTGGTTGTTATCGAACAGCGTGATTTCTGAAGACTCATGGAAGTGAGCAGTATAATACTCGCTAAATACTGAGTCTCTAGAAACGATGCTCTGGGTGAAATACCAGTTGCCGCCGTCAGAACCGGTAACCCATCCGTAAGCCTCACCCGAAGCCGAATTGGTAGGAGTATCGCCTACGCGTGTAGGAGCATTGCTGATATTGGCAAAGCCAGCTTGGCGCATCTGGTAAGCACTGTTGCTGCAATCCACCATACCTGGCACAGAAACCAGGCGATGGATATCAGCATTCTTAAACTTCTTGGCAAACGATGCCTTGCTGGAGGCCATCGCCGCTGTGCCGCTTGCTCCCAGGAGCAAAGAGAGGCAAAGTGTAGATAATAATCTCATGATTACTTATTTTATTAAGTTTATTTTATGATAGATGATTTGCGATACGACTGCCATACAGCAAGCTTGGCTGCCATGTTGCTGGCAGATGAACCCATCTGGCGAGCCAGGGCTGGAGCCTGACGCTTCGCAGAAGATGCATCACCGCCCTTTGGTATATCCATGAGGAATGGCTGTACCATCCAACCCTGATCGAGCACGTAGTTAGACTTGGAAGGACTCTTCGCCTTGAACACCTGCAGAATCATAGCCAGGAAGTTGCCCGACTGATTGTTGACATTATAGGCAGTACCGCCAAAGAATCCGTAAGTGCCATAATCCTTACTATACTTGAATGTGGCAGAAATAACTCCAGACTCTGAACCCATGTAGTAAGCGCCCTCCTCGTCGAGGAAGGTATCGTAGATAAAGTACTTACCCACCTTACCCAGGCACTGGCTGCTGCGGGTCTCCACGCTACCTGTTTTCTCATTCACAGTGATTGGGAATACCAGTCCCATTTCAGGAATAGAAAGCTCTGTGCGGCTCAATGTAGCATGCACGGTCTGCTGCTCCAGCTTGTCATCCTCGTTGAAATCATAGTAAGAATAAACATACTCGCCGGCAATATCCTTGTCGAAGTCAAACTGCTTCACCACGAAAGAGTCGGTAACGGCTGCCACCTGAAACTTGATATAGTCGGCACGGAGATGACCTGTAGTATTCTCGCTGAGCGATACCTTCAATTCCTTACTCACGGTATCAACCGAAGCCTTTGCCCACTCAGGAGCATAGATAACCTTCACATCAGCGTTGGAATTGTATGCCTTCACGAACTCCGTAGCCTCGTCGCTGCTGAAAATCATATCAGCCTTGTTCATCTCGAGCACCAGGCCATACTGAGAAACATTGATTACCACAGAGTCAGCCTCTGTCTTCTTGATAACCAGCTTGGCGTTGCGCGACTGGCGTGAGTCGTTGGCAAGAGCCGCCAACTTCACGGTGCTGCCCTCGATGCTGGCGCTGAGCCATGAAGGTTCGTCGGTGTAAGCCTTGGCAGGAGTACAGTCCACGGTTACTTCACCTTCGCTGGCATTAGGTCCGAGCGAAGTCTGGGCAGAAAGCACGTTGATAGTGCTCTCGGCCACAGCCTGATAATCGCTGTCACTGCTGCATGAGGCCATCAGCCCCATGGCAGCTATACCTATTACATATATAGATTTCTTCATCTTCATTGTTTATTTGTTTGGAGTCAAATTAGAAAGATAATACCATTCGATGACAAACACATACTGTCCATTCTCCTTGATAGGCTCTCCTTTTGTGGTACAAGCCAGGGCGATGAATGTATCAGAAGCATAGCCCTCAGAAGCCAGTGTGCCATCGTCCTCGAAGTCACCTTCCTGAGATACGCCGTGCCATACCACATTCATACCACCCTTTCCGAGCAATGTTCCCTTATTCAGGTCTGCATTCATCAGTCTGAGGGCTGGATATTTACCGCTAGGATCTTCAATCAACTGAGATGGCAGGTTAAGATTACCCGTCTCCGGGTCGAAATCCAATCCTATATTATAAGTATATCCACCTGTGGTGAATGTACCCTTCAGCATGTTCTCCTCATCTTCTACCTTAGAGATGGTTATATCGCAGGAACCCTGCATGGCTGAGAGAATCCATTTGCCTACCCAGGTATCGATGCTTGGAGCATAAGTTTTCAAGGTAAGAGCCTCGTTGTCTTTTGCAGACAACACGCCAGTCGGACTGACCAGGAAGTCCTGTACCTCGTTGCCATCCAGAACCACTGGCTCATTTACGGCATGGATACCGGTGGTAGTAACATAGAAAGGCTGCTCTACAATCTGGCCGTTGGCTGTACGCGAAAGGATGCGGCGTTTGCTGGAATTAATCTCAATCATCTTGCTTGCATCAGTAGAATTGCCTACGCGATAGTTCACACCCAGGCGCTTCTGCACATCAGCGATGCTGTTCAGATAAGAAGTCCAGTCCAGATCGGCAGGTATGCGGGTGAATACCATCTCGTTCTCCCACTTTTTTCCTCTTACGAAGATACTGTCTTCTGTGAGCTTGGTAATCACGAACTCCCAATCGCCCTGATCACCTTCAATCTCACCGTAGCTAGGCTCTCCCAGGAAATGGAAGATGTCGTTATATGTGTTGAACGAGAGCACAGGGCCCATGCTGCGGTCAACGGTATAACTGGATGTGGCGCGTTCTGTAGGCGCAGCAACGGCTGTATCACCAGCCACGGTCACCTTGCCATTGGCAAACTTCATGAGGAAGGTGTAGCCGCCACCGGTCATTCCCTTGCCTGTGAAATAATGAAGCTGCCATCCGTTCTCAGAAGATTCCAGAAGCTTCTGAGTGTTCTCTACAGTGCTCTCGATGCGGTTGGCAGCCGAGTCGTCGAAGAATTCCTTGTCATCGTGCAGACACGACTGCAAGCTCATGCTGCCCAACAAGCAAACGATAGCTATAAATATATGTTTCATAAATCTATTCTATTTTAAATGTTCCAAATCCAAAGAACTTAACTCCTTACCTCTTCGCAGGATGGCTGCTCGCAATGCATTGATATCCACATCCCATGAATCCAGCATATAGTTTTTCACGATGTTAAGTTTCTGGTTCAATGCAGATACAGCCTCGTCGCCACCTACCTTCTGGGCATCGTCGAGGATAGCCTGCCACTGCTCAGGAGTATAAGTGATATAGGTTGACAGCATCTCGGCAAAGTCCTCCAGACCCTCAGACATGGCGTATGGAGTAACAAAGCCCTTGCCGTGAGCCACAGAATCTGCTATCTGATACCAGTTACCACTCACGTAGCCCGACTCGGTAATCTTGTTATAAGATGTGTCGTAAGGCTTCTTCTGGTTCAGGATGTGGGTGAACTCGTGGTGCATGGTGTGGAAGTAATACTCTGTCATAGAAGCATAGCTCTCCAGCATGGCATCGGTCAGACTGTTCACCTGATAGAGTGTAACCTTCAGACCGCCCTCGGCAGTACCCAGAACTATAGTTCCGTTGCTATTGTAGGCTGGGCTACCAATCAGGTGGATAACTCTTGGCACATTGCGCTTCACGAAATCAGGTCCCAACACCTCGGCGTATGAATCGAGCCAAAGATACTTGATGATGATAGCCAACTTAGCTGACTTGGCAGAATCGGCTGGTGTCAGGGTATACTTATAATCAGACTCGATGTCCTCCATCTTATACTTGAAATCGATGTTGTAAGGACTGGTGTAGTTCTTCTGCAACCACATGTCCAACTGGTCTCTCTCTGGAGAGGTAACAGGGAAGATGGTTGGTCCGTCCGGGTCATTGTCTGAGCAGGACACGAAGCCCAAAACCATCACCAATGCCAACATCAACATATATATATTATGTTTCATTTCTTACTATTACTTTATGTTTTTTACTTATTGCGAGGGTTTGGTGTAACACCCGCTGTGATTACATCCTGTGGCAACTGGATGGCAAGACGTGGGTCACGGGCCTCCATGGTGTCGGTGATGCCTGTAATCTTATAGTTGCTCTTCACATCACGGCGGTAGATGGTGATGCCGTAGCGTTTTACATCCTGCATGCGCAAGCCCTCGTGAACAGTCATGATTCGGCGCAGGTGAAGGATGCACTGCAGCATAGGCTCCTCTGTATCCTTGTCGATGGCGAAGGCGGTGTGGAATGCCTTGCGTGGAGTTGGCTTCTCAGGAGTGTAATAAGCGGTAACTGCATCGCTGTAGAACTTCTTCACGTCATCCAGGGTAAGCTGTACGCCCGTCTTTGAGAAGGCAGCCAACTCGGTGTTCAAATCGTTCAGAGCCTCTGCATAATGACCGAGCAATGCCTGTGCCTCTGCTCTTACGAGCAGGGTCTCATCGGCTGTAAACTCTGCAAACACGGCGTGAGGAGTACCTATACCAGCCTGGATATCAGCATACTCAAAATCGTAAGGAATCTTACGTACGATATACTTTGAAAGAGATGCATTAGAGAACACGGTGTAGTTGAACACCTTGTCGCTGATGCCCCAAGGACCTTCTGACTGAACGGTTTCCTTGGTTGCTACGATGGCACTGTGTGCATACTTGTCACCATACTGGAACGGACCTCCGATGGCTCCCCATTCAGAAGCAACCACCTGCAGCAGCAGGTTTGCCTTCACAGATGAGTCGATGTAGGCATTAGGCTGAATCTGCTTGTTGGCAGAAAGAGCACCCCAGGTGTTCCAGTCTCTCAGCATACCCTTGGCGTTGCTGCCCAATACCTTGTTGGCATACTCCACAGCCTTGTCATACTTCTGGTAATAGAGGTAGAAACGGGCTGCGAAAGCGGCAGCAGAAGTAGATGTGAAGTGGAACTTTGGCTTGTCGTAGGTAGAACCTACCAGCTTCAAGCCTTCCTGCAAATCCTTGTCAATCTTGGCATAGAGTTCGGCAAGGGTACCACGGTCGTACTTCACGTGTACATTGGTCTCAACTACCTCTGGGTAAGGGAGACCCAGGTCTGTGGCTGCTGTGGTCTCATCATAAGCCATGCAGAATACATTGGCCATCTGGAACATGGCATAGGCACGGCACAGGAGCGCCTCACCCTTCTGGGCAGAATAAGAGCTCTGGTCTGCCTGACTGTTGATGTGTTCCAAAGCGATATTGGCTGTGGTGACGGCATCATAGTAGGTTGACCAATAAGTAGAAGGAGCCTCATAATCACTGGTTTCTGTAATGTCGTCCCATTCGTATGCCTGCTGCTGGAAACGACTGGCAGCATCCCAACCGGTATTCAGGTTACAATCGGTATTGTCAGAATACATCTCCAACAAATAGGCTGGATGTACCTGTGGGTAAGCATTAACCAGGAGCTTAGACACATCGGAAGGACTCTGCAGGTCCAGACGGCTATCTGGCTGCTTGTCCAGATAATCGTTGCAGGAAGTCATGCCAGCCGACAGTGCCAACGCTACAATGGCGATATATAATTTCTTTATTTTCATTTTTATTTTCTACAATAATTAAAGTCCAAGTTTCAATGTAAGAGTAAACTGCTTTGGCATTGGTGAAGCCACACCACCCGCATTCATGAACTCTGGGTCCTGACCGTTCAGCTTCTTGTCTGCATAGAGCAGCATGAGGTTGGTAGCCTGAAGTTTCAATGAAATGTTGTTCACTGGTGAGTGTTCAAACCAGCGGTGTGGGAAGTCGTATGCCAATGAAATTTCCTTCAAGCGGATGAAGTCACCCTTGGCTGTGCGAACAGATGTATAGTTGTAAGCATTGTAGGCAGTAGCAAGCAATGTGCTGTTCTGCTCATACTCATAACGGCTCAGTACACCAGGCACATTGGTAACATTCTCATCACCAGGCTGCATCCAGCGGTTCTTGAAGTTGTGGGTCATTGATGTCAAGTCGTTATACTTGGCTTTGAAAACCGGGTCAAGACGAACCACGTTGCCGAAGGCGTATGTAAGGAACACATTCAGATGGAAGCCCTTATAATTAAAGGTGTTACCCAAAGAACCATTATAGACTGGGTCTGTAGAACCCTCGTAAATCAGATAATCTGTATTATCACGCTCCTGGAAGTTCAGGTTACCCACGGTAGTCTGTCCCTTCTCGTTGATGCATACAGGATAACCTTTCTCATTAATGCCCACGAATGGGATTGAGAACAAGGCACGCGCAGGATATCCCTGCTTGGCAAAACCATTGCCCTGTACCAAATCGATGACACGCCCCTGATTGTAGAGATCGGTAATCTCCGTGCGGTTGTGAGAGTAGATCAGACTGGTCTGCCAGCTGAAATTCTGGGTCTTTACATTGGTAGAAGAGATGCTCAACTCCTCACCCCATGACTTCATGGAACCCACATTGGCATAGGCTTTGCCATAAAGCTGGTGAACGGCAGGAGCAATCTCATCGAAGTTGCGACGCTGATATACATCGAAGGTCACGTTCAGACGGTTATTGAAGAAACCTGCATCCACACCGAAGTTGAACTCGTGCTTCTTCTCGTAGGTAAGCTCATCATTTCCGAGTGCTGCCACTACGAATCCCAACTCCTTGTCGGAAGTAGTAGGACGATAAAGGGTATTCATCGAGAGCTTGGTGAGCGCACTGCAGTAAGATGCATCAGGAGGAGTACCTGTCAAACTGTAAGACACACGGAAGGTGAGGCTTGACAATGGCTTGAGTTTAGGGAAGAAACTCTCCTCGTGTACGTTCCATGCACCTGACAGATTCCATGTAGGCATCCAACGTGCCTTTGTAGTACGACCCATCTGGTTAGAACCTTCATAGCGGAATGTTCCGTTCACTACATACTTGCCGTTGAAAGAATAGGTTGCATTGGCATAGAATGCGGCACTACGTGAATCGGTGTTGCGCAAGCTGTAATAGTTTGAGTTCTCCTGATCCAGCTTCTTGAAGTAGAGATACTCAAAGTAAGCTGTCTCACCACGGTAGTTCATACCCCATCCGTTAAACCAGGTGCGGTTACGGCTGATACCGGTAGTTTCAAGACCACCAAAGAGGTTGACGATGTGCTTCTGTGCAAAAGTATGGTTGTAGTTGGCTGTGGCACGGAAGTCATAGTCCACCATACGGTTTTCTGTACGCTGATAGATACCACCCTGCTTCAACACGGATACTGGCAAGGCATAGAGGTTGGTCTTATCAAGGAAGAGCAGCTTGTTGGCATCACGTATCAGCGAGTTGTCCATGGCGCGGTAAGCCAACGCCTGGTTTGAATCTTCCAGGATGTTGTGCTCCTGCGAAGAAGTGCTATACTTGATGGCACCCAGTGTAGAGAGTTCCAGATCCTTGAAAGGCTTCCACTTCAGCTCCAGCTGGAACTTGGCATCAGCCACGTTCAGGTCGATGTAGTTGCTCTCCAGCTCATGCAGGATGTTGAATGCTGCATAGTTGGCATGATAATAAGTATAAGGATCGAGCGCACGTGATGTGTTCAGGGCGTAAGAATATGGGTTGATATCGAAGTCACGCTTCACCTGACCTGATACTACATCCACATCCTGTCCCAAAGTTCCTGGAGCTCTCTGCTTACGGTAAGAACCACCACCAATCAAGTTGACAGAGAGATTATCCAGAATATGATGGGTCATATTCATGCTCACGGTATAACGGTTCACCTTGCTATCCTTGTACCATCCTGGGTCAACCATAGCAGAAAGTGAAGCATAATAGTTACTCTTCTCGGTACCACCGCTCAAGCTTACAGAGTGGTTCTGCATGATGGCAGAAGAGAAAAGCTGCTTGAACCAGTTGGTATTGCGATACTCAGCCTGCTGGAGATAAGCATTCTGAGACTCCTGATTGTTGGCAAGTCCGAACATACCAGAAGTACTGTTGTAGGTATTGATGAGCTCATACATCTTTCCATATACACCATAGTCGCTACCATTGAGAATATCAGAAAGATTGAGCCATCCCTTATCCCTCAACTCCTTGTAGATGGCCATCTGGTCCTGAGAGTTGAGAATATCAAAATTGTCATAAGATGGAATCAGACGGGTAGTAAACTCACCGGTATAGTTCAGATGAGCCTGTCCCTGCTTACCCTTCTTGGTAGTAACGACGATGACACCTGCCATCGCACGCGCACCATAAATAGAGGTAGCAGAACCATCCTTCAGAATCTGGAAACTCTCGATATCATCAGAGTTCAAGCCTGCGATGGCAGAAGAAATCAGAGTCTCCGGGTCACCGGAAGCCAAATCATCTGCGCTCACATCGGATACATCCTCCATGATAACGCCATCCACTACCCAAAGAGGTTTTGAAGAACCATAGATTGATGTTGCACCACGCACACGAATCTTCGGAGCAGAACCAAAGGTACCACTCACGTTCTGCACAGACACACCGGCAGCACGGCCTTCCAAAGAACGGCTGATGTCGGCAACACCATTCAATTTTGCTTCCTCGGCATTTACACGGTCAGTAGCACCGGTAAATAAGCGTCGGTCTGTTTTCTGCAAACCAGTCACAACCACTTCCTGCAACTGCGCTTCAGGACGAAGCACCACCTTCATGTTGGCAGTAGCAGCCAATGTCTGACTTTTCATTCCCACGTAGCTAAACACGAGTTTAGTTCCGTTAGGAACATTCAGTTTAAATTTACCGTCAATATCCGTGACTGTACCCTTAGTGGCTGCCCCCCCAGAAATTAAAACAGAGGCACCAATAATCGGTTCATTGTCATCCGCAGATATTACGGTTCCAGATACGTCAATCTGGGCAAACGCAGCTCCGATGCTCATCAAGAGACAAACAAAGAAGAGCGAGAGTCTTTTTTCCATAATTTCTCGTCTTATTTTAAAATTATTATGTAATAATGTGATATCGGCTGCAAAGTTACAATAAAAATATGAAATATTATCTTTTTTTGCATAAAATCTGCAAAAATATTCTATTTTTCTTATTTTTAGTAAGAAAAAAAGGAAAAATGATAAAAAATAGATAGTATAAGGCCATGATAAGGCTACAAAATATAACCTTATCATTACCCATTCGTTAAAAGCAAGAAAAGCCCTCTTCCCCTACTATTGGTTCAGCTTCTCCTTCAGTTCCTTCACTCTATCTCTACTCACCTCGAAATCTTTCTCGGGATAGCGGCGGAGCCTGAGGATAAGCTTGGCATTCCAGGTGCTCTCCATCTTCACGATATCTTCGATGTTGATGATATGCTGCCTACTGCAGCGGAAGAACATCTTGGGATCCAATTCGGCTTCGAGTTCGTTCATACTCTCAGAAATATGAACCGATGTGCCATCTTCCAGATAGGCAATCGTATTCTTGCCATCAACATCGAAATGACTGATGGAAAAACTGTTGACGATTTGAAACTGGTCACCTTTTGGGATCAGGAAGCGTTCCCTGTATTTTGGGGTCTGAGGCTGGAGCATGGCGAGGAGCCGGGTGATATTCTCCTGTGGAGAAAGCATTTTTCTGGCTTTCTCCATCGCTTCCTTCAATTCGTCTTCCTCTACGGGTTTTTGGACATACGCCACGCCATTATTTCTGAATGCCTTCAGCGCATACTCATCATAGGCGGTAATGAAAATGACGGGTACCGTCGGCTTCTGCTTTTCAAAGGCATTGAAACAGGTACCTCCGTTGATTCTCACGTCAGAAAGGATGAGGTCGTAACGATTGCCGTCTTCGAGAATTTCTCTCAGCTCAGCCACACTCGTCACCGGACCCTCTATCACCACATTGGGTTCTATCTTCAACAGCATCTTTCTGAGCTGATTGAACATTCTCTTTTCATCTTCTATTACTAACAGTTTCATTGCCATGACTTAATATTTTTGGAGAAGTTTTGCAGGCAGCAAGCATCCAAGACTATTTGTATTTCCCCGAAGGAGCTAATAAGATCTAATCTTGCTTACATTTGTCCCCCTTCGGAAACTGAAAAGAAAAACCTTACAACTTATCCTTAAGAAAACCAAGAATGCCACCTACAAAAACTCAATTGTTTATATTTATTTCATACGTACTTTTTTATAAGAACGATTCTACAATAAATTATTGTATCAAGAACAATAAAAGGATGTTAAACTACAATTTTTTAAGTAAATATAGTTATTACTTCATTCAGATATGCCTGTAACTATGACATATTGAACTTTCGCAAGTAAGCCCAGACGTACTTGAGCTACATACGAAAGTTCTGTGAAATATAATAGACTATTTAAAATTATCCCATATTTGCGGACTATAAATAGATACCATTAAACCAGCATAAATCATAGCTTTCTCATCATCATTAAATTCATTATTCGATTCTATAATATTTATATAATCGTTGGTAATCTGTATGATATCATCTACATTTTCAGGATATGTTGTAAAAAGTTTCAAGTATTCTTTTATAGCATTTTCAGCACGAACAGACCCAGTTGGATTTTTTCTAAAATAGCCATTTATATCTAGCTCTCCATCAATGGTAGACTTATCCAAATTGGAGATAATTTTATCAAATTGATTCTTAAAATCCTTACTATTTAATGCAATCTTAACTTTTTCTTTGTCCAGTGTAAGAATAGGTGGTATTTTAGCATCTACAGGATCTCGTACTACGGTTGCTCTTGTTGAAGGAGAGCTATAGTTACTTCCTAAAAGAAGTTTGTTATGAGCTTCCCCCACATCTTTTAATGTTTCAAAGTCTTTTGGAAGCTTTACATGTATAATTTTAGGATTATACATCAATACTGCGTTAAATTAATATTTAATCGTCTGTAAATCAATAACTTATATTAAGAAATGCTTATGAAAACTTAACTATAAAAAGTTGGTCAAGTCGCTGATTTTCAGTAACTTTGCAAATCACGACAAACGCAAAATTATATGAATACAGGACTTGACCAATATATGGATATCTTTAAAGATGCAGTTGAAGATTCGGCTGCAAAGTTAACAAAAAGTTTCGAGAAAATACTCATCGAGGTGATAATTTTGTTCATGGTAATACCAAGAAAGATAAATTTCACCCAAATGGGGAGGTATGGCTCACATGTTGAGCAAACCTACCGCAACGCATTCGGCTTAAAAAAGTCGAAAAGCATTGACTGGCTCAAACTTAATGTCTCACTTGCCAAGCGCTTCTTTGGTAAACAGGGAAGATGGGCTATTGCCATTGATCCCAGCTACATCAGCAAAGCTGGCAAGAAGACTCCACATATCGGTCGTTTTTGGTCGGGATGTGCACAGTCTGTTAAACATGGTCTCGAAATCATGGGTATTGGACTCATTGATATTGTTGCCAAAGACTGCATGATGTTAAGAGCACACCAGTCGCTAAGTAATAAAGAACTGAGTCTTAGAAACAAGACTATGGTAGATTTCTATATCAGCGTCATTAAGCGTTACCGCAATGAACTTCTCAAACTCTCAACCCTCATAGTTGCAGATGCTTACTTCTCTACAAGTACATTTGTTAATGGGATAAAGAAAGAAGGGTTCTCTTTGATAAGCCGCTTTCGTGACAATGCTTGTCTCTTTTATGTCTATGCTGGTCCACGTACTGGAAAACGTGGTCGCCCAAAGACCAAGGATGGCAAGATTGATATGAAGAATCTTGACCTCACTCGAATGGAGAAGATGGAGATGAAAGATATAGAAGGAACAGCTTATACTTTGATTGCCTATTCCAAGGCGCTCAAGTGTAAAGTTAGACTTGTCATCTGGCAGATGCCGAATGGCAAGAAGAAACTATTCTTCTCTACAGACACCTCACTTTCGGGTGAAGAGGTACTTCTTTATTATAGAACCAGGTTCCAGATCGAATTTTGCTTTCGTGACGCCAAAGGCTATACTGGTCTTATGGACTGCCAGGCTCGCGATAAGTGGAAACTCGATTTTGCTTTCAATGCCTCGTTCACATCACTAAATGTTGCCAAGGTAACTATGAAGGAGATGGGAATGGAATATTCTATGTCTTCATTCAAGTCACTGATGACCAACATTTATCTGGTGAAACGAATTTTTAAAGCAAGTGGGTACACCCCGAACCGAACTTTAATTAGCAAGATTTTCAAAGATCTCTCGTGCTTACAGCGTATAGCTGCTTAGCACATTATTGAATTATTAACGAACTATTGATACATATATGGAATATAATAATTAGTCGTATCGGACTTTAAATTCTCATTGACGATATTCAAAGAATATTTATAAAAATCCTCAATTTTTGTAGTTAATCCCTTATTATTTCTATAACATTTATACGAAGCAGCAGCACCCCCAATGATTCCACAGCCAATTATTGTGGCAGCAGATCCCGTTCCTCCTGTTGCAATTCCAAAAAGCCCTGCAATAGCTTTTCCAGCATTGATTCCAGAAAATGCACCAACAATATCATGTGCAGCGATCTTTAGTCCACCATTTGTGCCTCTAGTTTGAGGATGCTGTAACAGCATTACTTGATTGTACTCTTGAATTTTTTTAAGCGTAATACTATTAGCTTGATTTACTGTAATTGTATCAGACAAATCTGCATCAGCAGAAGTACATGACACCAACGCTAACATGAGGACGAATGCAACGCCCATTAAATAAACGATTCTTTTCATAACTGTGATATTTAATGATTATTACTAATTGACGATGCAAAAGTACAAAGAGTTTTTCAAGATGGATCCCCATGATTCCCTGAACAGTATTTTTTAAGGAATGAATGGTTCTGCCCCTGTTTTCAATGGTTTGCAAGAGCTGAAGTAACGATTTAAGGCAAAAATAGAGGCATTCATTGCCTGTTTTTCACGATTAATGGGATTTTTGTTTTTCGGTTAAAGCTTTTTATTATACCTTTGCAAACAAAATGTAGAACCAATTAAAAGTTATTCATTATGAAACTTACGAAAAAAAAAATAATGGCATTAATAGGGCTTCCATTCTCAATATTGGGAGTTAGCAGAATCAGTGTCACCACATTTTTCTTCTTTTATATCATAGTATATTTCAGATTTCCAATGTCGATTCTGGTGCAAGATCCATTCTCTGAGACTTCCATGTACCTTGTGTTTTTATATTTGATATTGTTCTCGGGTTACTTTACTGGCAGTAATATGGCATGCGACTATGTAGCCAAACGCATATTGGACAAGGGTATCACCAATGTCAGGATATATATTTTTTGCCTGATATCATTGGCCTTCAATACCGTCTGCAGTGCTTTTTTAAGCTATGGAATCTGTGATATCCAGGAAATGAATGGATTGCAGAATTCTGCCGTGGAACTTTTCTATATCCAACTCGTCATGTTTATCCTGATATCAAACGTGAGCATGGTGCGTTCTTGTGGAATTATTCTGAAGCAGAAGAATGATGAAAACCTGGAGATGGCACAACAACTGAAGGGCGAAAGCGAAAAGGCGATGAAGGCCCAGCTGAACATGCTGAAACTACAGCTTGATCCACATTTCATGTTCAACAGTCTGGGCACATTATCGGGCATCATAGAGGAAGATCCTCGGAAAGCTAGCGAGTTTACCGTCAGGTTGGCCCATATCTACAAATATATTGTAGCCCATATCAGCGACGATACCGTTTCGCTGAACGAAAGTTTAAGATTCATCCGTGATTACTGCCATCACATCGAGATGAGATACACGGGCAACTTTGTGTTTACCATAGATGCTGGTATCTGTCACAGCGATGACGAGAAGATATTGCCACTGAGTCTTCAGCTTCTAGTAGAGAATGCCGTGAAGCATAACCAGCATTCGGAGGAGCATCCACTGGCGATACATATTTACAGGGATGGCGACTATGTATGCGTAGCGAATGCCTTCGTTCCTTATCCGGAAGAAAGTCCATCGGCTTTCTCCAGCTCAGGAATAGGCATCAAGAATCTCTTCGACCGCTATAAACTGCTGACAGCCTTCGTTCCCATCGTTCTGCAATCAGAAAAGACTTATATGGTAAAGGTGCCGATTATAATGATGAGGCAACATCAGGTTCTTCCGTGATTTTTTCTTTAGCTTTACATCGCTGAGATTTCCATATTTTCAACTGACTCCAATTTATTCATGAATATTGCAAATACAACAATAAATAGCAATATACTGTAAATCAACGCGTTACACATTTACACTTTTAAAATAACGAATAGGAATTCTATAGTTGTACGACTAAGAACCCTATAGTTGTACAACTATAGCTCTATGGTTGTACAACTATAGCATGTATAGTCGTACAACTGTAGCTTTATAGTCGTACAACTATAGAATTTTATTTTGCTGAAAGTGATAAAAAAGAGGAAACATGCATGTTATAATCCATCTTCTCACTGCTAGATTACCCCAAGCCAAGGAAACTAATTATGGATATAAATATTTACATTGCCACATAGCAAGGCCACTGCACATATCCTATCAACTGCTCTGTTCTATCTGCCAGGAAAAGAGGGATATTGACAAAAGTATCATCCTTTTTGAGATTAAGCATGGAATATCTGATGCGCAGACGGGGAGAATACTTCTTGTTATACTCTATCAAACTGCGCCCGGTAACACTTGTTCCCGACTTCACCTCCATAGGAATCACATCCAAACCACGCTGAATAATGAATTCTATTTCGGCCGTATTTCCTGATGCCCAATAATGAGAGCAACTGATTCCATTGGCCACCAGACTCTGAAGAACATAGCTCTCAGCCAAAGCTCCCTTATATTCCTTAAAAATTGGATTATCACTCAAATATGCCTCAGGACTCAACTCTGCAAGAACTCGCAACAAGCCCACATCAAGACTGTAAATCTTAAAGATGCTCAAATCTTCATATGATTTCAAAGGTACCTGTGGAGTAGAACACAAACTTACCTTGTATATCAGTCCTGCATTCTGAAGCCATGTAAGAGCATTCTCATATTCACGGGCTCCCGCACCAGGACGGACCAGCTGATAAACAAATTTTCTATTCTCCTTGGCCAACTGTGACGGCAATGACCGCCAGACATGCGAAATTCTATTGGCAAGCAAAGGCGTGGCATGCTTCACAAAGTCCAAGGAATAATCCTGCAGTATGTTACGAAGCATCGTTTCCACACCATTCAAATCTTTCTCTATTTCATAGCCACTGCCGGCATTTCACCAGAAATACGATAGGCGGTAAAGGCTTGCAAGAGACGGTCGAAAAACACATCAGGAAGTGGTTCCAAACTATCTATCGACATATAATACTGATAGAGTCTGGCATCACGCTGTTCCAGAAACTCAGAAAAAGTAACAGGATACATGTTCATGTGATCCACCTTTCCCACTGGAAACGAAAATCCCTGATGCCCAAAAGCCAACCCCTGGAGCGAACCGGCACAAGCCACAGCATACTCGGGGGTCTTTTCGCAGAAATATTTCATGGCACTAATGGCTTCCGGACAATCCTGTATCTCATCAAGGATAAGCAAAGTCTTTTGAGGCAAGATTGGCTCGGATGTAAGATACGACAACTGCTCGATGATTTGCAGCGGGTTCTTGGTCTTGCAAAAGATATCACAAACATCCTCTTCTTCATCAAGACTGAAATAAGCACAATGCTCAAAGCTGTCTTTTCCAAATTTCTTCAGCACCGATGTCTTGCCTACTTGTCGAGCTCCCAGCATCATCAATGGCTTGCGGTCTCTACGCTCTTTCCATTGCTCCAATTCGTGAATAATCGTTCTGTTAAACATATCCTTATTTTTCTTGAAGTGGGAAAAATGTGGAGTTTTACACATTTTTGATACCTCTTTTGTGTAATTCCCCACATTTTCCACACTTGAATCCATAATTATGGGGCAAAAGTACTAAAAAACAAGCAAGGAAACAAACTTCCTCACGTTCTTTATATTACTCTTAACCAACTTTACCATATTCCCGGAACAAAAAAAGAGTGCACTGTAACAAACAATGCACTCTTTTTTTATTATCTTAATTCCTTATCCAGGAAATATTATCTGATGAACAACAGCTCACGATACTTTGGCAAAGTCCAAAGTTCATCGGCTACCAGGAGCTCGAGCTTGTCTATCTGATAACGGATTTCCTCCATCTTTGGAGCTACCGTGTCGTGATATGCTACTGCCTTCTCGCGCTCGCTCTCTATCTTGTTGGCTACCTTGCGGGCATCTACCAATGCCTCTACACCACGCTCTATTGCCTCGGTGCGCTCGGCTATCTCACGGATAATCTTCACGTTGCGGGCTGTCAGTTTCTTACCTTCCTCGCCACCGAAGATGTGAATCATGCCCTCTACGTTCTTTGCCAGACGGCTCTGATAGTGGGTAGCCACAGGGATGATGTGGTTCATGCTCAGGTCGCCCATCACACGAGCCTCAATCTGAATCTTCTTGGTATAGGTCTCCCACTTCACCTCGTTGCGCGCCTTCAACTCGCTCTCGCTCATCACGTTGGTCTTGGCAAACATCTCGATGCTTTCCTTATCCAGATAACGGTCGAAGACTACCGGGCAGGATGCCTCGCAGTCCAGACCTCGCTTCTGAGCCTCTTCCTTCCACTCATCAGAATAGCCGTTGCCGTCGAAGCGGATAGGCTTGCAGGTCTTGATATCCTCGCGTACAATATCTATAATAGCCGATGTCTGGTCCTCGCCCTTAGCAATCAAGGAATCTACACGAGCCTTGAAGTCTTCGAGAGCCTCAGCTACGGCAGCATTCAGTACGATGAGAGATGACGCACAGTTGGCCTCTGAACCTACGGCACGGAACTCGAAACGGTTTCCGGTGAAGGCGAATGGAGAGGTACGGTTGCGGTCGGTATTATCAATCATCAGCTCCGGAATCTCAGGGATATCCAGCTCCATACCCTTCTTGCCAGCCAGGGCGAAGAGTTCTTCCTTGTCTGCCTTCTCGATATGGTCGAGGAGGTCGGTCAACTGCTTGCCGAGGAATGAAGAGATGATGGCTGGTGGAGCCTCGTTGGCTCCCAAACGGTGCGCATTGGTAGCGCTCATGATAGATGCCTTCAGCAGTCCGTTGTGCTTATATACACCCATCAGGGTCTCTACGATGAAGACTACGAAGCGGAGATTGTCCTCCGGTGTCTTGCCTGCTGCATGGAGCAGTACGCCGGTATCGGTGCAGAGACTCCAGTTGTTGTGCTTGCCCGAACCGTTGACGCCAGCGAATGGCTTCTCGTGAAGGAGCACACGGAAACCGTGCTTGTGAGCCACACGCTTCATCAGACTCATCAGGAGCATATTATGGTCTACGGCAAGATTGCACTCCTCATAGATAGGTGCCAGCTCAAACTGGTTTGGTGCCACCTCGTTATGACGGGTCTTGCAAGGGATGCCGAGTTCGAGCGCCTGTACTTCCAGATCCTTCATGAAAGCCTGCACACGCTCAGGGATTGTTCCGAAATAGTGGTCGTCCATCTGCTGGTTCTTCGCGGAGTCGTGTCCCATCAGGGTACGGCCTGTGAGCATCAGGTCAGGGCGAGCCGAATAGAGACTCTCATCTACCAGGAAGTATTCCTGCTCCCATCCGAGATTGGTCTGCACCTTCTTCACCTGAGGGTAAAAATAGTGGCACACCTCGGTAGCCGCCTCACTCAGAGTATGGAGCGAGCGGAGCAATGGAGCCTTGTAGTCCAAAGCCTCACCGGTATAAGATATAAAGATGGTAGGGATACAGAGGGTATCGTCGATGATGAACACAGGCGATGTTGGATCCCATGCAGAATAGCCACGAGCCTCGAAGGTATTGCGGATACCGCCGTTAGGGAATGAGCTGGCATCAGGTTCCTGCTGGACAAGCAATTTGCCAGAGAATTCCTCAATCATACCACCCTTTCCGTCATGCTCCACGAAGGCATCATGCTTCTCGGCAGTACCTTCTGTCAATGGCTGGAACCAGTGAGTATAATGTGTTACCCCGTTTTCCTCAGCCCAGAGCTTCATGCCGGCAGCCACGGCATCAGCGATGGAACGGTCCAGACGAGTACCGTTATCTATCACATCGATGAGTTTCTCATACACATCAGATGGCAGATACTTGTACATCTTCTGGCGGTTGAATACATACTTGGCGAAGTACTCCGAAGGGCGCACCTTGGGAGCCTTTACCTCTACAGGTCTTTTCTTAAAGGCATCGGCTACAACCTCAAATCTCAAATTAGCCATTCTTTCTTTTATTATTTATTATAAGTTTGCGGGTGCAAAGTTACGAAAAAATGAGCAAATTGCTAGCGTTTGAGCGTATTTTTTATGCAAAATTCAAACTTTTCTTATTCTTAGCCTGCAAAAGATAAGACAATTCACGCATATTATTTCTCGGATTTGAGTATTTTATTGCCGATTATTTCTCGGATTTGAGTATTTTAACGCGATTTATTTCTCGGATTTGAGTATTTTCGCTATATTTGCACCTGTTATTCAAACAGTTACGATTATGGCAGAATATATACATAGAAACATAGACTCAGAACTCATCGCCTGGAAGGAAGATTCCATGCGGAAACATCCAGGAAGACATCATTCTGACATACGAAGATGATTTCAGCAAGTATAAAAAGAGAGTCAACCCAGATTTACTGCGCACAACGATGCGTGGCATCTGTCATCAGGCAGGAGAGAAGTTGACATACAAGCAAATATCAGCAGATTATCAGAGTTCACAAATCAGAGAAGCCATCCGCCTGTTGACACTTGCAGGAATCGTTACTCCTGTGGTCGCTACCTCGGGCAATGGTATTCCGCTGGATGCGGAAGCTGACGAGAAAAGCATGAAGGTCCTCTTTCTGGACCCAGGATTACTGTTAGCCGTGCTTCAACTGGAAGGCGACCTGTCTCAGCAGCTCATAGAACTTATTTTAGCCGGCACTCCTCAGGAGCTTGTCAATAAGGGAGGCGTAACAGAAATGGTTGCCGGACTCGAGATGATGCGTTACAAACCATGCATCCAGCGCCAGAAGATGTTTTATTGGGAGCAGAAGGGGAAGAGTGTTGCCGAGATAGACTATCTGGAAATCCACAACATGAAGATTACCCCTATCGAAATCAAATCGGGCACTCAGGGCGGCATGAAGAGTCTCTGGCTATTCATGAGAGAGAAAAAGCTCACCGAAGCATTCCGTTGTTCCTTAGAGAATTTTGGATCATTTGATTACATTGACAAGCAGGACGATAATGCCATAAGGCATGTCACCATACTGCCTCTCTATGCATTATCCCTATTGAGAAGCCGTTGATAGTCTGCTAACAAGCAGGATTAGGAATAAAAGTGCCTTTTTCCTACATGGCGACGTAATCTTTCCTACGTCCTGACACAGAAACTCCTGCGTCGCCATGTAATTTCAAGGGCATTAGAAGAGAAAAAATCCCTTGCAACCACTAGAGTCGCAAGGGATTCACATTATCCACTTATCTATTTGTACATTAAGGGTTTATTGAAGATTGGAGGTAGGCAATTAGAAACGGTATACAACAAAGCTGTTTGGCTTCATCTTCACGTTCAATACATTGCCCTGAACCTGTGCATCTGATACTACAGGAACAACCACATTTTTATTGTCTATCTTGTTTTCTGCCTGAATATCGTCGGCATGGAGAATGGTTACCTTACCTGGGTTCAACTTCTTGATACCATTAAAGGTTACGTTGATTTCCTTTGCCTCGTTAGAGGTGTTGGCAATCTTTACGATGTAGCTCTTGGTAGCCTTGTCGAAACAAGCGGTGGCATAGAGACCATTCTCGCCTGCTACAGCCTTGCCGTTCTCGGTAAGTTTCAACACATTGGTACCCTTGTTCTCACCGTAGAGCTGCTGAACATAGTAGTTGGCAGAACGGACAGAGCTGAGGTTATCGAACCAGATGAGGTCCGGACGCCACTGCCATCCCTCTACATGAGCGAAGAGAGGTGCATAGGTAGCCTGATAAACCACATCAGCATTACGCTCCAAACCGGTCATGAAAGCTGCCTCAGAAAGGGCTGCCTCCCAAGAGTTTGGATCATTCTCGGCATGAGCAGCATACTCACCGGCAAAGACCTTAGGACCCTTGCGGTCGTACTTGTCGTAACGGCTGGCATTGCTGCGGAACCATTCTGGACTCTTGTAGTAGTGCTCATCCACCATGTCTACGCCCAACTTGCGCATCTGCTTCCAACCGTAGTCGAAATCCTTTCCATCAGCAGATGGACCAGATGAACCGCAGATCTTGATCTTTGGATACTTGGCATGAATTTGTTCCATGAACTTCTGCAGACGCTCAGGATACATCGGACCCCACTGCTCGTTACCGATACCAATCTGCTTCAGATTGAATGGTGCTGGATGACCCATATCGGCACGGAGCTTACCCCACTTAGAGGTGACAGGACCATTGGCAAACTCGATGAGGTCGAGTGCATCGTCGATATAGCTCTGGAGATCCTTGACTGCTACATACGCATTAGGATCCTTATCATCGTTCTGATACTGGCAAGCCAGACCTACAGAGAGAATAGGCAATGGTTCAGCACCAATCTTCTCTGAAAGGAGGAAATACTCATAGAAGCCCAAGCCCAATGACTGATAGTAGTTAGGGAAAAGGCGATGTGGGAAGGTATCTCTCCAGCGGTTCTCGTTCAGAGGACGGTTCTCAGGAGCACCCACAGAGTTCTTCCACTCATAACGGGTGTCGAGGTCGGTTCCCTCTACGATACATCCGCCAGGGAAACGGAAGATGCCTGGCTTCAAGTCAGCCAAATCCTGTACGAGGTCGGCACGGAGACCATTCCAGTTGTCCTCAGGGAAGAGAGAGATATGGTCGAGGTCTACGCTCTCAGAACCCTTCTCCAGATAAACACGCATCAAACCCTTGGCATCGGTCTGAGGAGAAGTAAGGGTAGCAGTAAGCTTCTGCCATTTATTATTGGTGATGTTGATGACCTGCTTGGCAATGACATTATTCTTTGAATTGACGAGTTCTACGCGAATTTTGCCCTGCTTGCCATCGATGAGATGAAGACGGCCATATACGGTGAAATCGTACTTCATATCCTTCTTCAAGCCCATGCCGAAGAAGCCACGGTTCTCAAGACCAGTCTGCTTCTCACGTGCGCCTGCGCTCTCAAGTGTTACATAATGAGGATTGCGGTCGAAGGCAGGTTTTACGTCGCTGAGGGTTACATTTCCGAATGTATTCCATCCCATCAGGCGCTGTGGGAATTCGAAGGAACGGTTCTCTACCATCTCTGCATAAAGTCCACCATCGGCACCGAAGTTGATATCCTCGAAGAAGATACCATACATGGTAGGCTGGATTTCTGCTCCAGGCTTGTTAGCCTGAACAGTAAACTGATGCTGTGCGAAAGCTCCGAGTGAAGACATCGCCAGCAATGCTGCTGCGAAAATTTTTGCTTTTCTCATATTGTTCGTTATTTTTATTTTTTAGGTCTGTACTTGCACCTTATTAAATATAGGTGGTGCAGTAATTTGCTGCAAAGATTACACAAACGAGCGCAATGAAAGCTTGCTTTCAAATTGCCGAGTGCAGTAAATCTTCTGCAAAGATAAAAAAATCCACCCCGAATGAGGTGGATTTTCTGTTTAAATATATTGGATTTTCGTATAAATCCCTGCTTTTCTACTATTTATCTAATGGAATGAGCACGAAAGTGAAGTTCTTATCGCCATAATGGAGGCGATATTTCTCCAAAGGCCATGCCCCCCAAGAGTTCTCACCAGCCACACCAGAATGCTCTGCATCGAGGAAGAGATTGGTGAATCTTGACTTTTTCAGATTGAAACTGTGGCGCTGATCCTTGTCATCACCATCATCCAGTTCTTCGGTGTCGAAGTGGATGGCAGAAGCATAGAATGGCTTGCAGCTCTTCACCTGGAATCCGAAGCCGGAAGCATCGGTCTGGTTCCACCAGCGCATATCGCCCTTGGTACCACTTTCCTGTGGACGGATGTATGGGAAGTACTGGTTGTCGGCATCATCGCTGTAGATTCCAATACGCATGCAGTCCTCACGGTCAGAATAGTTCTCGATAGGACCACGGCCGTAATACGTGCTCTTGTCCATATCGTATGGCAACTGCATCAGCATACCGAAACGGAACAGATCGCTGACCTTGGCATCATCAGAAGCATCAAACTCCTGGCTTACCTTCATCGCACCGGTGTTAGGCATGATGAGATAATCGATTTCCAGCTCACCCTTCACCTCTGGCATCTCATAGGTTGCACAGATGCTGATGGTGTTTGCCTTCTTGTCCTTCTCTGCAGATACATACTTCAGATTCATGACAGGGTTCTTCCAAACCTGGAACTTCTTCTGCAGGCCGGCACCGAAATCATTATCGGTAGGAGCACGCCAGAAGTTTGGCTTCAGGGTACCGCCCTCGCCGAGGAGCGACTTGCCACGATAGGTATATTCAGAGATGAGACCGGTGGTACGATTCACCTTCACGGTCAGATCAGGAGTAGTAACGGTGATATCCTGCTCGCCCTTCTTGTCGATGAGCTTAGCCTTCACCTTCTTGCCGTTCTGAGCCTTAGCCATGTTGTCTGCACAATGACCGCAGCACTTCTTCTCCTTCACAGCCAGCTGGGCATAAGCCACAATCTGACCAGCCTCCATCAGAGGTTCAGCCTTCTTCAGACGGAAATCGATGTTGAGGAACACCTCCTTGCCCTTTACCTTAGAAAGGTCGTAAGGGATGGTGAAGTTCTTGGTCTGCTGGGCAGCTACATTGATATCAGCGATGGTACCGTTCTGAGTCTCCACGCCATCCTCAATGAGGCTCCATGCCAAGGCATAGTTGCTCAGATCGCGGAAGAAGTGCTCATTGTATACACTTACTTCGCCCTTCTCTGCATTCACCATCTTAGCCCAGATGTTCTGATACTGGTAGGCTACCTCGTAGGCATGAGGATTGAGCTGACGGTCAGGACCGATGATACCATTGCAGTTGAAGTTGTTGTCGCTAGGGTCATAATTGTTGTAATCACCACCGTAGCAATATTCTATCTTGCGGAGCTCTTCATTGCTCATCTTCTCAGGATTCTTGATGGTCATCGGCTTCAATACCTTGCGGTGCAAGCCCTGGTCAACGAAATCCCAGTCGAAACCACCCTGGAGGATAGGATACTTGCGAATCAGATCCCAGTAATCCTTCAGGTTACCGCCTGAGTTACCCATAGTATGGTTGTACTCACACTGGATGAGTGGCATCGGACTGTTAGGGTCCTTCGCATACTTTTCACAAGCACTTACAGGATAGTACATAGGGCAGAAAATATCGGTACCCTCGCCTCTGCGAGCCTGCTCATACTGAACCGGACGGCTCTGGTCCTGGCTCTTGATCCACTTGTAAGCCTGCAGGAAGTTATCGCCCATCACAGTCTCATTACCCATACTCCAGGTTACGACACTAGGATGATTGAAGTACATGGAAACATTGTGCTGGTTGCGCTCCATAATCTGCTTGGCAAACATCGGTTTCTTGGCAGCAGCATCATCGCCATACTGGAAACCGTGACTCTCCTGGTTAGCCTCAGCTACCACATAGATACCATACTCATCGCAGAGTTCGTACCAGCGTGGATCGTCAGGATAGTGGCAGGTACGGACAGCGTTGATATTCAGGCGCTTCATAGTCTTGATATCCTGAATCATGCGCTCCATGCTCAATACATAACCTCCATCAGGGTCCATCTCATGACGGTTGGCACCCTTAATGAGCACAGGCTGACCGTTGACAAGGAACTGCTTGTTCTTGATTTCCACCTTGCGGAAACCTACCTTGACAGGAGTCATGCTAGCCGCCTTCATAGCGTCCTTCTTCTGAGCACCCATCAGGGAAACCTGCAGGGTATATAAATAAGGTGTCTCGGCACTCCACTTCTGAGGATTAGCTACCTGCAGAGAGAAATTGGCAGTACCATTCTTGGCTACGCCAGTAGTGGTTGCTACCTGCTTGCCGTCCTTGTCGAACAGGATGAAGGCCAATTTGCCATTACCCTTTACCTTGGTAGAGATATTGAGCACACCATCCTTGTAGTTGTTTACAAGGTCAGGAGTAACACGGATATCCTCCAAATGCAACTTGGCATCGCGGGCAAAGAGATAGCTTTCACGAGCCACACCACTCAAGCGCCAGAAGTCCTGATCCTCATCCCAGGAACCATCGCACCAGCGGAAGGTCTGGAAGGCAATCAGATTCTTGCCCTTCTTCAGATAAGGAGTGATGTCAAACTCGGCAGCTACCTTGCTATCCTCTGCATAACCGGCAAACTTGCCGTTTACATAGAGATATATGTTGGAAGTAACGCTACCAAAATGGGCTACAACCTGCTTGCCATCCCAGTTGGCAGGAATGTCGATGATACGGCGGTAAGAACCAACATGGTTGTCCTTGGTAGGAACTGCTGGTGGCTGCTGGTCAAAATGTCCACGCCATGCAAAACCATTATTTACATACTCCGGATCGCCGAATCCGTTCATCTCCCAGTTGCCTGGAACATTCATGGTCTTCCATTTGGAATCATCAAGATCTTCCTTGTAGAAGTCGGTAGGACGCTGGTCGGCATTAGCCACCCAGTTGAACTTCCAGGTTCCGTCGAGCGAAAGGAAATACTTGCTCTCCGTCTTGTTCATGTGCAGGATATCCTTGCTCACGATTTTACCATCCTTCTCCGAAACCCAGTCATCTGCCGGATAGGTGAAGAAATTGGTGTGCAACGGAAAACGATTGATGGCATTCACCTGAAGGTCGTGCCATTCTGTGTAAGTTGGCTGTTGGATGGTCGTCTTATTCAACGACTTAATGGCAGTCTTCGGTTTGGTTGCACCAAAGGTTGCCATTGCTAATCCTGCCAAACTCAATGTTACGAACAGTCTCTGTTTCATGTTTGTTAGTTATTTATACATTAGATTGAAATTACACCTTATTATATATAGGCTATTCTATACCTTATTATATATAGGCATCTTACTTGAGCATCTTATATGCCTCCATGTTGCCGGTAGCCTCAGCTAAGCAACTGCAAATATATGAAAATTAAGTTAGAAACAAGCAGAACGACCGTATTTTTTATTGTTTTTTCAACACCGGAGCACCATTTTCCCAAGAAATAGGTACCCACAAGTGTCTGCTGTCACTCAAGTGCTTTGGGTTCCACATGTCTGCCATGAACACATAGTCAGCACCATGAAACATCTTCTTTTGTGCTGCAGTTTCCACCTTTAAAGGTAGCCATACCATCATAGAAAGGCATATAAATATATAAAACTTTTTCAATATCCGCTAAAAGAAAATGACAAAAAAGTTTGGTGTTTCCAAAAAAATGCATTACCTTTGCCATCATAAAATAAACAACGAAACGACATAAAAATTATGATGACAATCGAAGAATACAGAGCAGCCATCTTGCAGGCTTTGCTCGATACTAAGAACGAGGACGGCACTCCAGCCATTACTCCAAAGGAAGCACAGGAAGCACTCAACGGATTTACCGACGATGAGTTGCAAGACGGAATCCTATGGAATTCGCCCGAAGACGTGGCAGCTATTATCCTCGAGGGGTAATTCACGGAAGCAAGATCCAACATCAACAAATGAAGTTAAATCCAACTGTCAAATGATAAGAAAAGGAGTAGAGACTTATTCATAGTCTTTGCTCCTTTTTCGCTTTTTCTATCTTCTTTTTTCGTTTTTAGTTCCGTTTCTCTTTCCTTTCTTCCTAAAATCCTCTTATAAAAAGCTTCCTTCAAAAGCCTTGTAAGACTTCATTTCTGTTGCAAAAGCAATAAAAAACAAAAGAATGCGACAAAAAACAAAAGAATGTGCAATTTTTCTTTCACAATTCAATTATTATTTGTAATTTTGCAGCCGCATAAACGGAAAGGGAACATGCAAATCCCTCTTCAATCAGTTTAAAAAGATAATTTTACCGGTAAAAAAGATATATTAAATAATGAAGATAGAAAACGAAATCATCAGCTCGGTCATCGCTGCGGTGAAGGAGCTTTATGGTCAGGACGTACCTGAGAAGATGGTAGCCCTGCAGAAGACCAAGAGTAATTTCGAAGGTAACCTTACCCTCGTCGTATTCCCATTCCTCAAGATGTCAAAGAAAAAGCCTGAGGATACAGCACAGGAAATCGGCGAATACCTGAAGAAAAACTGCGCTAACGTTATCGCAGACTTCAATGTGGTTAAGGGTTTCCTCAACCTTTCTATCGCTCCTGCCGCTTGGGTAGGACTCTTGAATACCATCAACGCTGACCCTAAGTTTGGTGAGAAGCCAGTTACTGAGAACAGTCCGCTCGTCATGATTGAGTACTCTTCTCCTAACACCAACAAGCCTCTCCACCTCGGTCACGTTCGCAACAACCTCCTCGGCTGGTCATTGGCCCAGATTATGGAGGCTAACGGCAACAAGGTAATCAAGACAAACATCGTGAACGACCGTGGTATCCACATCTGTAAGTCTATGCTCGCCTGGCTCAAGTGGGGCAATGGCGAAACTCCTGAAACTTCCGGCAAGAAGGGCGACCACCTCATCGGTGACTACTATGTAGCCTTCGACAAGCACTATCGTGAGGAAATCGCAGAGCTCAAGGCTCAGTACATGAAAGAGGGCATGGACGAAGAAGCTGCCACAGAGAAAGCTAAAGTAGAGGCTCCGCTGATCAAGGAGGCTCACGAGATGCTCGTAAAGTGGGAGAACAACGACCCTGAGGTTCGTGCACTCTGGCAGAAGATGAACAGCTGGGTTTACGCTGGCTTCGATGAGACTTACAAGATGATGGGTGTAAGTTTCGACAAGATATATTATGAGTCAAATACTTACCTCGAGGGTAAGAAGAAGGTAGAAGAAGGATTGAAGAAGGGTCTCTTCTTCCGCAAGGACGATAACTCTGTTTGGGCAGACCTCACCAACGAGGGTCTCGACCAGAAACTCCTGCTCCGTTCAGACGGCACCTCTGTTTATATGACTCAGGACATCGGTACTGCCGACCTCCGTTTCAAGGATTTCCCTATCGACAAGATGATCTACGTAGTAGGTAACGAGCAGAACTACCACTTCCAGGTGCTCTCTATCCTGCTCGACCGTCTCGGCTTCAAGTGGGGTAAGGACTTGGTTCACTTCTCTTACGGAATGGTAGAGTTGCCTAACGGTAAGATGAAGAGCCGCGAGGGAACCGTAGTAGATGCAGATGACCTGATGGCAGAGATGATCAAGGATGCTCGCCAGACAAGCGATGAGCTTGGCAAGTTCAAGGACATGAGCGAGGAAGAGCGCCAGGAGATTTCACGCATCGTGGGTCTCGGAGCGTTGAAGTACTTCATCCTCAAGGTAGATGCCCGCAAGAACATGCTCTTCAACCCAGAAGAGAGTATCGACTTCAATGGTAATACAGGTCCTTTCATCCAGTATACCTACGCTCGTATCCGCAGCATCATGCGCAAGGCAGCAGCCGAGGGCATCGAGATTTCTGCAGAGTTGGGCGCAGATGCTCCTATCAACGAGAAGGAGATCGACCTCATCCAGAAGATGAACGACTTCGCAGCAGCCGTAGCCGATGCCGGCAACAACTACAACCCTGGTGGTATTGCTAACTACTGCTACGAGTTGACCAAGGAGTTCAACCAGTTCTATCACGACTACAGCATCCTGAATGCTGAGAGCGAGGCTGAGAAGATTACCCGTCTGGTTCTTGCAGCCAACGTGGCTAAGATTCTGAAGAACGGTATGTCTCTGCTCGGCATCGAGGTTCCAGAAAGAATGTAATATATACATAAGATATAATAACCTACAATTTAAAAATAAAAAATATTGACTATTTGACATAATGAGCATGGCCCTGGAGCTCGACTCCAAGGCGCATGCTCATTTCAGTTTTAGCCAATCCTTTTTGTTTTCCAACCCCAAAAAGAATAAAGATGAATAAAATGCCCGTAAATCCTCCTTCATGGAGAAACGATACCGTTTTGCCTCTGCCCAACGAGGTAAGAGCCAACGCTTGGGCTGTGGATGCCGCATGTTCCGGCAATCCC
Source organism: Segatella copri (assembly GCF_949820605.1). NCBI lineage: Bacteria > Pseudomonadati > Bacteroidota > Bacteroidia > Bacteroidales > Prevotellaceae > Segatella > Segatella copri. Next base: position 41,933 of record NZ_CATKVU010000007.1, on the reverse strand, counting down.
GGTCCGATGGAATACCAATGCATCGACCTTCAGACCGGTGCCCAGGTTTTCCATTATGGTCCTATCCACGGCACCAACAACATCGGCGAGTTTCTCGCCATCGTCCATGCCCTCGCCCTGATGCAGCAGAAGGGCATTACCGACAAGATAATTTATAGCGACAGCGTGAATGCCCAGCTATGGGTAAGCAAGAAACAATGCAAGACCAAACTGGAGCGCACTCCCCAGACCGAACAGCTCTATCAGGTCATCGCCCGAGCCGAAAACTGGCTCCGCACCCACCCCATCAACATACCTATTATAAAATGGGAGACGAAGAAATGGGGCGAGATTCCAGCCGATTTCGGAAGAAAGGGATAAGTTTTTTCAGCCTTAGCGCTTCGGATTCTTTTCGTAGTTTTACAGTAGTATTAATCTTGTTTTTTAAAAGAAATAATATGAGATTTTATACAGAAGAAGATATATTAGATAAGCATATAGGCAAGATAGGAAGCCCTCATCGTGATCAATTTGAAAATGAAATCAACAGATTCTTAACCAAAGAGGCCACCAAACTCCCAGATTGTTCTTGCTGATTCAGTAAGCATCACCTTTAGATAGACAGTTTAAGAAATAAACGAAGCTATCATCAAAATACTCTTCACTCTTCACCTTTCGGCCGGAAACCCCTGTGTTTATCGGCATTCCGAGGGGTGAAGAGTTGTTTTTATCTCTTCACCCACTCTTCACCACTCTTCACCTTCAGAAACGGGAACAGAGGCGAAAGACTGATAGGTAGATTGCAAATCAGCCAGAACTGAAGGGTGAAGAGTGGTGAAGAGTAGGTGAAGAGTGCCCGAATACTCTTCACCCCTCGGAATGCCGATAAACACAGGGGATTCGGGGCTTTTGGTGAAGAGTGAAGAGTATTTGGCAGGAAGCCTATACGAAAACAAAATAAAGGAGTTTTCGATAACTGTTCCAGTAAAACAGCCGACTAGCGACTCATGCGCTAGTCGGCTGTTTGCAGTTTGCTAGTTGGCTATTTATATTTTGCCAGTTGGCTATTTCCGGTAAAGCTCAGAAGGGTTCTGCATATACAGATATTTCTTTGCCACGTATGCCGCCAGCTGCATCATCTGCTCATTCTGGAGATAGGCTCCATAAGGAAAGAGGATGTTGATATTCGGAACATTCTGAGCCTGGGCATCCGAGAAATTCACGAAGGTAAGGTCGTTGATATACATCGTGGTGATGAATCTGCCCATATTCTCCAGCTTCTTCTTCTGATAGAGATTGCCCAACTGGATATAGTCGTTGCGCATCGCTACGGGCACCTGCTTCTGCCAATACTTGTCGCCAGCCTTCGGGAAAGGCACAAAAAAAAACCTGGGCTTTCATCAACATGGATGAAAGCACCAAGCCTAATATCATTATCAATTTCTTAGTCATATCGTTTACTTTTTGCGTACAAAGTTACGAAATTATAACAAGACCGAAGTCTAGAAAATGATAATTTTAGAGCAAATATCGCTTTAAGCGGTATTTTAAGAGAGAGAATTTCACTTTTTCCTCTGTTTATACCTCCAAAACTTACTACTTTCTCAAAGAATTGGCAGTCAGTTCCAGAAGACTCTGCAGATATTCATCGTCTGTATCCTTCTTCATCTTATTCAGCGAAGAGGCGCAGAATTTCTTCTCGTCAGCATTCAGCAACTTGCCGTATCCCTTACAAAGCTTGACTATTTTGTTGGCAATGCCCGTCTGGAGGGTACGCCGAGTCACCTGATTTCCCCAATAAGGGTATTGGTTTCTGGCATTCTTAAAGGCAGCACGGAGCGTGTTGAGTTGCATTATAAACTCTGCCGCATCCTTTGGAGGAGTCATATCCAATCCATAACTGCGAACCAGATTTTTGTTATACCTGATGTTGCCCAGAGAAACAAGAGAATCCAAACCTTGAACAGCATTCATCTTATAAGATAATGGCTTCTTATAGGTTTGCGGATCCTTGGAGTAGAACTTATATACACTGCCCTTTACCGAACGATCCATTCCCTGATACCATACCAAGGCATAAACATATCGCATGGTAGAATCCTTGCTGTCGCGGAAATACTGCAGGTTATAGTTGCGGTCTTTGTGAGTACCAAACTCGTAAGTCATGGAATTATCCTTGCCATACCCCACCCGATTCGTTTCAAGACTGAGAGAGCCCGCTTTCTTGGTAAAACTAATATAAGCGAGGCGACTATTGCTCAATAAAGCCTTTTGAAAGGTATCAACCATTTTCTGCTTTCTCTCAGGAATAGCGAACTCAAATCCCTTCATCATACCAATATTATAGGTATTCATAGAGGAAGAAGTAACAAAGTCGCCTTTCAACAAATCCTGTGCGAATACATCAAAAGCCTGGTCGATAGCCGGTATAGGCTCCTGAGCATGGCAAGCCGAAGAGAGCATCATCAGGCAAGCCACAAATGCTAATTTAAAAGTTGTTTTCATATTCTTCTTCTTTTTAATTGTTTCTTGTTAATAAACCTCTTGGTCACCACTCACATAGTCCTCATCATGCACATTCTCCTCACTTTCGAACGAGGCACTGGCTACTTCGGCATTGAGCGACTGGGTCTGAAGAGCATTGATGAGATAGAGTTTGAAGAACATTTCGTTCTGCTGTGCCTCCATCTCACAGAGATGCTCATCGGCAAGCTTTTCCGGCTCTGCCAACAAAGAATCGGTAGCAATATTCTGAGCTATCCAAAGCTTTGGAGAAGCAGGAGCAAACAGATGCTGACGATATTGCCTCTGCTTGTGCTTCCTTGTCTTGGGAGATACGGAATCACCCGACTTTTTTATCTTTTCAGGCATGGAAAGATTGGCATCTGTCGATTTCTCCTCGTGGACAACAGCAGAATCAACATCCTCCGGAGGCGTTCTTCCTTCGAATTGAGCCATCTTCGAATCATCCCGATGCCCTGTCTGTCGCCCTACCCAAGGAATAGCAAACCCTATCAGCAAGGCGATGGATGCAGCCAAACTAAGCGGCAACCATAGGCGGCGCATTCGTGCCTTAGCCTTTGGATGAGCATTTTCTACATGCTCCTCCGCCTCATGGTCAAGAGGCATACCCTCGTCGAAATATCCAAACATCATCTGGTATTCCTTCAGGTCATCGCTCACATCGGGATGCTTACGAAACCACTCCCCTATCAGAGCCTCCTCTTCCAGAGAAGTCTCACCAACCATAAATCGGTCGAGCAACAGTCGTATGTCCTTTTCTTTTTCGTTCATATCCAGTTTCCTCCTTTATTGATTATACCTATTTTATATATAAGGGCTATCGACATCTTTTTCTGATTTCCTGCAACATCTGCTTTCTTGCCCTCGAAAGCAAGACAGATACAGATTCAGGGGTGATGCCCACGATTTGCGCTATTTCCTCAAAGCTTTTCTTCTCTACCTGTCGCAGATAAAGCACCTGATATTGGTTGGAGGGCAAAGCCTTGAGGCGTTTTTGCAGCCACAGCTCGTTCTCCGAGTTTTCCACTTCCACATCGGGCGGCGCATAGTGGCTAGGCGACTTATCGAAAGGCTGGGCATCTATCGAAATCATCTTCCGCTTGCGAAAGAAGTCGATGCAAAGATGCTTGGCGATGCAACCCATCGAACCTTTGGCATGAGCAGCAGACTGAATATCATCCTTGATAGCCCAGAGCTTGAGCATCGCATCCTGTGCGATATCCTCAGCCTCATCGCAGCCAACACCATAACCTTGACTGATCTGCAAGGTTATCTGCCGCAACTGCGGAACGATATGGATGAATTCATTCTCTGTCATTTGCTCTCTTTTGTTTTATTTGTTCAAAACTACAACATAAACGGAAAAAAAGTGTTTTTCTTAATGGGATTAACCTATATTAACAAGAAAGCCTGGCAAACGCCGTTTGCCAGGCTTTCTTGATTAAAAAAACTATTTATTACTTATCCATAAACGACAAGCCCTGATAGAACCAGACATTCATCTGGTTGGCACCACGATGATTCCAGGCATAGTAAGGAATCAAGGTGAGAGGGGTGCAATCTACAGCGACCACATCCTCCTTCTTCTGGTAGATAATATGGGCAGGAGAGGTAACGATAGCCTTTACGGTGAAGGCTGGGGCTCCCTTGGTCTCCGTGTTCTGAATGCTGTAGTTGTCAACGAGAGTGAAGCTTGGCTTCTCTGGCATAACGGCATGGAGCACAGGTTCATTGCTATTATCCACAGCCTCAGCGCAATATACCAATGGACCACGCTCTACGGCAACCTTGCCCTTATCATCAGCTACCTTATCGTTAGCTACAACTGTACGGATAGGCATATCAAAATGGATGCGGATGACATCGCCCTTCTTGATGTTCTTGACAGGGAGATAACCCTTGTTGGCATCGAGATCAGCCTCTACAGCCTTGCCGTTTACGGTTACTGTGTAAGCAGGCTTCTCTGCATCGCTATACTTGTAAAGATCGCTAGGCACCACTTGGTTGCGAACCCATCCAGGAATACGGACCAGGAGGTTGGCATTCTTCACACCGCTCTTCTTCACAGCAATCTTGATATCGCCGTTCCAAGGATACTCGGTAGTCTCCTCCAGAACCACATCCTTGCCATTCACCTTGATGGTAGATATATTACCGGCAAAGAGATTCACATAGATATTGTTGTCCTTCACGCCATAGAGATAACCCGGAACAGAAGGGATGAAGCGGCACAAGTTACTTGGGCAGCAGGCACATCCGAACCAAGGCTGGCGGATGGTGTTGCCATCGGCATTGAAGGCATACTTGCCATCGCTAGACAATGGGTTTGGATAGAAGAATCTACCACCATCCATGCTCATACCCGAGATGACACCATTATACAGACTACGCTCCAAACAGTCGATATACTTGCTCTCGCCGTGAAGCAGGAACATACGTTCGAAGAGGTAAACCATAGAGATGGCTGCACAGGTCTCGTTGTAGGCAGTCATGTTTGGCAACTCATAGTTATCACCAAATGCCTCACCGTCATGGCGGGCACCTACACCACCCGTAAGATAGTATTTCTTGCCAACGATGTTTTCGAAAATGCGGTCGATGACCTTCATATAGGCAGAATCCTTGGTCAGGGCAGCCACATCAGCAATACCGGCATACATATAGCCGGCACGCACCGCATGACCTACCGCCTCTTTCTGCTCCAGGATAGGAGCCTGGCTCTGAGAATATGGGTTGCGGATATGAGTCTTGCCACGATAGTCGAGCAGATACTTAGCCTCATCCAGATACTTCTTTTCACCGGTCAAGGTATAGAGACGAGCCAAAGCCATCTCTGCAATCTGATGACCAGGAACGATGGTAGTCTGTCCTGGATTAGGTCCCACCTCCTTTACCACGCAATCGGCATAGCGCTTGGCGATGTTCAGAAACTTGGTGCTACCCGTAGCCTGATAGTGAGCACAGGCTGCATCTACCATGTGACCGAGGTTGTAAAGCTCGTGACTCGCCTCCTCGTCCTTGACCCAACGCTTATTTCCCGACCACTGGTGTGGATGCTTTGGGTTGATTGTACGGGCGGTATAGAGATAGCCATCTGGCTCCTGTGCCGCAGCTACTACATCGAGCACGCTGTCGATGTAAGCCTTCAACTTCTTGTTCGGATAAGTCTGGAGGATGTAGCTGGCACCTTCGATGGTCTTATAAACATCGGTATCATCGAAAGAGAAGCCCATGAACTTGCTCACATCCCACTCCTTGGTATCCAAACCCGGGTGGTTAGGATGCTGCAAGGTATAGGCAGCCATCTCGAAGTTCTTGTAACGGTGCTCGCTCTCACACTTGCTGAAAGCCAATGGCACGGTTACCTCTCGGGCTGCCTTCAGTCGGGCACCCCAGAAAGTATTCTGTGAAATCTTCACACTGGTGAAAGGAACCTGAGTAAATGGATAACCATTGCCCAATGTCTTCGCATTCTTCGCCATGGTTGGCACAACTACGGCTGCCGAAAGCAATACTGCTGAAATTAATCTCTTCATTTTCAAATAGGTTTTATTAATTTTATATTATTGTTTGTTATTTCAGTTGCAAAGATAAGAAAACTTTCCGACTATAGTGTATAATAAACAATAAAAAGCAGGTAATTATCAGTCAAACACCTATATTTATATCATATTTAACGCTTTTTTTTGTTACAATCGTTTTTTTATCTTACCTTTGCAGTCAAATTAGAAATACAATAATATATCAAATATGAATCATCTTCCATACCGTGCCATCGCCCTTGATCTGGATGGCACCCTGACCAACCACGACAAGGTGGTTACCCCGAAAACCCGCGAAGCGCTGCTCCAGGCAGAAGCCGAGGGTGTTGTTATCATCCTTGCTTCAGGCAGACCGACCTACGGCATCGAACCGGTGGCAGAATGTCTGGAACTGGATAAGCGAGGCGGATACATCCTATCTTATAATGGCGGCAACATCGTGAATGCCAAGACTGGCGAAAAACTCTTCACCCAGTTCCTGCCTGATGAGGTGATACCTATATTATATAGGTATGCGAAGGAGAAAAATCATGCCCTGCTGGGATATGCCGGCAACGAGATTATCACCGAGATGCCCGACGATCAGTATGTGAAGGAAGAATCGCGCATCAACAAGATGAACATCCGAAAGGTAGAAAACCTGTTCGAAGCCCTGGAGCCTCACCCAACCAAGCTCCTCATGACAGGCGACCCGGCAGATATGCTCAAGGCAGAAAACGAGCTTTCTGAGATTCTGGGCGACAGGATGGACATCTTCCGTTCAGCCCCATTCTTCCTGGAACTGGTTCCTAAAGGAATCGACAAGGCTAAGTCCCTGCTCCGCCTTCTGTCGAAAATCAATCTCACCCCAGCCGATATGATTGCTTTCGGAGATGGCTACAACGACCTGAGCATGCTGAAACTGGCAGGCATGGGTGTAGCCATGCAGAATGCAGCACCTGAGGTTAGAGCCGAAGCCGACTACATCACGCTTTCCAATGAAGAAGATGGCGTAGCTGCTGCTTTGGAACATTTCTGTAAAAAGGATTTTTAAAAGTAAAAAGGTAAAAAGGTAAAAAGGTAAAAAAGCCTAGCGGGGTATAATCTCCCTAGTTTCTTTTTACCTTTTTACTTTTTTACCCTTTTACCTTTCAACAATCAGTCCACCCTTAGGCTGCATGACTACCTTCAGGTTTCCCTTCTTATCCACCTTTACGGTCTTCATCTGAGAAACAGGCCAGAGAGCCTTCTTGTCCTTGCTGGCAGTTTCATGATAATAGGTAACGCTCTTGCCGGCAAGCATTGGCAGATTCAGGGTGAGCTTCATCACCTGGTCGGTGCCGTTCAAACCAGCCACATACCATTTATCACCATGACGACGAGCAACAACGGCATATTTTCCAGGATAACCGGCGATGAATTTGGTCTCATCCCAGGTTGTAGGAACGCTCTTCAGGAAATCAATCTCGTGCTGAGGAAGCTCAGAGAGATTATTCGGATAGATGGCGATACACAGGATGGCAGCCTGGTTCATGATAGCCGAAGCCATCTCGAAAACATCAGTAGTATAACGGCGATGACGACTCTTGTTATCTTTAGAGAGATACTTGTTCATGATGGTACCACCCCAATCCATCGCAGCCACGGCATTGCGGCAGAATGGATGCATGGTCAGCTCAAAGCCCTCCTGCTTGGCATGATAATCAGAGAAGAATACATTCTCCGAAGCCAGTACAGCCTCGCTCGATACATAGTTAGGATACATGCGCTCCCAACCTCTTGGCAGGGTGCAACCATGGAAGATAACCTGAATGCCATAATCGTTGGCATCGCTAAGGATGTCTTCATACTGCTGCATGGTATGCTGCTTGTCGCCACCGAAGAAATCTACCTTGATACCCTTGATGCCGATACTCTTCATCCAGGTCATCTCCTTCTTGCGGGCCACGATGTTATCCATGATGCCACGAGGTCCCTGAGGTGCATCGTTGGCCACACCATTGGAATTATACCAGAGCATCAGACTCACATTCTTGCTCTGCGCATACTTGCTCAACTCTGCTATCTTGTCTCTACCAATCTGGGTATCCCAGAGCGCATCAACCAGCACATATTCATATCCCATGGTAGCAGCCAGGTCGATGAACTGCTTCTGGTCGTTATAGTTGCAGGATTCATCCTGCCAGATGAGCCAACTCCAGGCATACTTACCAGTTCCGTATTTCTGGGAAGCCTCGAATCTTGGCTCTACTACATCGTATGGAATGGTAGTCTCTACCAATGGCTTCAAATCTGAACCCACGGTGATGGTGCGCCATGGAGTGGAACCCGGAAGAATGAAAGCTGCCGATGTAGAACCGATGCCATCTGCCTCCTTCTCCATTGGGAAGGCTATCTGATAACCCTTGGCAGCATCGTAATCGCTGATGTGACAACCCGGATAGTTGCCGTGAGTACCCGTCTCGCTGACCAATACCCAGCCATCGCCACCTACCTTGAAGAGGCATGGGAAAGTATAGCCATGTCCATAACCCGACTTGGCTGTAAGAGGCTGATCCACCTTATAATCTTCTTCATAACTTGGTTTGGTTCGGGCAAAACCGATGAGCGGATCCGACTGTGGACAGAGGTAGGTGGTGGTTACCTTAGGAAGATTGAAGGCAGTCTTCTCCTCGTTTACGATGATATGCTGAGCCTTCAGTTGATCAAAAGTATAACGGAATGCCACATCGTTGTTGCTTACATTGAAGGTAATCGTCATTGGCTGCTTCTTACCATTGATGTATGTCACGTTGAGCTGGTTGGCATGATAATCTACATGCGAAACCTTGGCGGTGCGGAGGTCATAGCTCTTCTCCACCTTTATCTCATTCTTGCCCTGATAGGTCAACCCCTGACTGAAATCGCCTACATTGGCAAGGAGTCCGAGCTGTGATTCCTCCATCATTCGCTTGCCTGCATAGTCGATGGAATAATAGAGTTTACCATCGCGGTCTTCTACCACGACATTCAACTTACCATCAGGAGAGCTGACAGTATTCTTCTCTGCGTATGCACCGATGCTCGCCATCAATGCCAGCACTACTGCTAAAACATTTTTCTTCATTTCCAGATAAAAGTAATTAGTTTATTTGTTACTATGTTTTTATGCTTAATTACATCGGCAAAGTTAAGCAATATTATACCTCAGTTCGGGATAACGAGCTCTATCTAAAGGCTTTATAATGTTTTTATATAAGGGACACAGAGGCTTGGCAACCATCTATATATCTTGGATGGTTGCTGAGACAAAATCCTCATGTAAAATATGCAATGTTAGAAAAGACTAAGCTGTTTCGTATCTTCGATAACGTATCCAGTAAGTGCCTTGGGCTTGTTGTCAAAGAAACAGTATGCCCCTAATGCAGAAATAATATTTATGATGAAATTCGCAACAGACCTGTGACGTGAATGTACTATCTGAGCCGTATTTTTCAACAGGTCATTAATCGTTTCAATGATGTATCTTTTACGTAGCATCATCTTGTCATAGAACGGCATTAGTTTGTTCTTCATGTTCACTCTCAGTCCTGTTACCAACTGGATGCCTTCCTCAAAAAGCGAATCGAAGAGTTTTTGCGAGATATAGCCTTTATCTGCAAACAGCTTACCATACAGACGTTTAGCCAACACATCGAATACCGTTGGATCTTTGTCGCTAACGTTTGCACCAGTGAGAACAAAAGCAATTATCTCACCTCTATCATTACAAGCCAGATGTAGCTTGAACCCATGACACCATCCCATTGTTCCCTTTCCGTTTGTGGCAATGCCTTTGAACACTTTGTTGGCATAACGCCTGAGATTGTGGCATATTGGTATCATGGTTGAATCAACAAAGGTTATACCTGTACATCTGCCAAAAGCACGGAGATTCAGGAAGAACATGAGAGGGAAGAATACGCGACTTTCAAGTTCTACAAAACGGTTATAAGACACCGCATTTGGAAAATATGACTTCAAAGTTCCTCTAATAAAGAATAGGTAATAATGCTTGAAGTTTCGGAACGAGCCGAAATGGAAATACAGCAAAATCGTCATGATTTCACTATCAGATAAAGAGGCTTTACGTCGTCTGCGCTTTACTCCATCTTCACCCAAAAGCAATTTTCCTGCATTTTCAGCATCAAAAACTTTGTAAAATTCATCAATAATACAAAATAATTCTGTAACTTTGTCCTTGGTAATCTCCATAATGATATCTTTTTATGTTTGTAACTAATTGGATTTCAACTACAAAGATACAAAAAATATCGGAGATTACCAACTTTTTTAGGCACTATTTCTTATCCCGAACTGAGGTAATATTATCGAATAAACAAAAATTAAACCGAATTATTTTGTATTTTCTTCAAATAATAGTAACTTTGCACGAAATAAACTATACACATATCAGCAGTTATGTTACAACTTGACAATTTCTATAAGGCTCGCTTCGTGCTGAGCAAGGTAATAAGAAAGACTGAGCTGGTTCACACGCCAAGAATCAACCCAGAGAGTGATGTTTATTTGAAACCAGAGTGCCTGCAGAAGACCGGTTCGTTCAAGATTCGTGGTGCTTACTATAAGATTTCACAACTCACCGATGAAGAAAAGGCAAAGGGTGTGATAGCCTGTTCTGCGGGCAACCATGCACAGGGTGTAGCGCTGGGAGCTACAGCCATGGGCGTCAAGAGCCTCATCTGTCTGCCTGAAGGTGCTCCTATTAGTAAGGTGGAAGCCACCAAGCGTCTCGGTGCAGAGGTATGTCTGGTCCCTGGCGTTTACGATGATGCCTACCAGAAGGCACTGGAACTGAAAGATGAGCATGGCTACACCTTCGTTCATCCTTTCGATGATGAGAATGTCATCGCCGGGCAGGGCACCATCGGATTGGAAATTATCGACCAGCTGCCTGATGTAGAGGCTGTAGTAGTACCTGTTGGCGGCGGCGGTCTGATTTCGGGTGTGGCTTTCGCCATCAAATCGTTGAATCCGCATGTAAAGGTATATGGTGTTCAGGCTGAAGGAGCAGCAAGTATGGTACAGAGTCTGCACGATCACAAACAGGAGAAGTTGCCTTCTGTAGCAACCGTAGCCGATGGTATTGCCGTAAAGGAACCGGGCAAGATTACCTTTGAAACCTGCTCCAACTATGTTGACGAAATCGTAACCGTGAGCGAGGATGAGATCTGTGCAGCCATCCTGAAACTCATAGAGAGCGAGAAGATGGTAGCCGAAGGTGCCGGTGCGGCCAGCGTGGCAGCCGTGATGTACAACAAGGTTCCGGTGAAGGGCAAGAAAACCATCTGCGTGGTAAGCGGCGGTAATATCGACGTAACCATCCTGAACCGCGTCATCACCCGTGGTCTTGCCAAGAGCGGCCGTCTCTGCACCATCGAGATGGAGCTGGATGACAAACCGGGCGAATTGGTAGAGGTTTGCTCTGTCATCGCCGGATTGGGTGGCAACATCACCGGTGTTCACCACGACCGTTCTGCCAACCGCAACAAGGTGAATGCCTGCGTGCTCCGCCTCACCATGGAGACTCGCGACGAGGAACACGTAAGAGAAATCAAGGAGGCTTTGGAATCAAAGGGATTCCATCTCTGGATAGTATAACCGTGCAGAGACTTACAAAAATCCATAAAATATAAAAAGAGGGTGCGCCGTCAGTTGATAGCGCATCCTCTTTTTATATATCATTAAAAGCTTTATTACCATCAAGCTCTTTTGTTATTGAGCTTTATCTTTCATAGAGCTACTTTACTTCCTTGAGCAAGCAAGGGCGAACCTTCTCGGTTACACCAGCTTTCTCAGTAATCACGGTAGTGAGAGGCTTGAGATCGGCAGCATTCTTTGCCACCATCACCTTGTAATCACCAGCCTCAACCTGCCACTGACTATCAACCTCATTGAAAGAAGCCAGGTTCTTGTATGGGATGTCGATAGTAACTGTCTCCGACTCACCAGGCTGCAAATTCTTAGTCTTGGCGAAACCACGAAGTTCCCTGGCTGGTTTATCCATATCCTTGCCAGGAGCTGCCACATATACCTGAACAACTTCCTTACCAGCTACCTTACCAGCATTCTTCACAGTCACCAGGACCTTGATATTGCCCTGTGCATCCTTCGTTACCACAGGTTTGCCATACTTAAAGGTAGTATAGCTCATACCATAACCAAAAGGAAAAGATACAGGCACGTTCTTGGTCTGGTAATAACGATAACCTACATAAACACCATCATTATACTCGGTGTAATCCACATTCTTCATGTCGCCCTTGCTACCGATGCCCTTGCCCATGAACATACCAAGTACATCGTCAACCTTGACAGTCTCAGGGTTAGGGAAATCAGCCTTAGAAGGAACATCGTTATAACTTACAGGCCATGTCATAGGAAGACGACCAGAAGGATTCTCCTTACCCGCCAAGATGTCAGCAACACAGTTACCACCCTCCTGACCAGGCAACCAAGACAGCAATACAGCATCAGGACCGCCAATCCAACTCTTGGTCTCAATAACGCCACAAACATTCAAGATGACAACCACCTTCTTACCAGCCTTATGGAAAGCGTTGCAAACGCCAGAAATCATATCCTTCTCCTCCTTGGTGAGATTGAAGCTATCAGAAATCTTTCGATCCAAGAACTCACCAGACGACTTACCAATAGTGATGATTGCCATATCGTTGTTTTTGACGGCAGCTGACATATTCAATTCAGCAAGGCTCATCTCAGGGATGAAGTGACCCGGCAAGAAAGCCTCCAAAGGATTCTTTGGCTTTGGCAAATTTGCCTTTGCCTTTGGAGCATACTCTATGTATGACTTTTGGATGTCGCCATCCACCTGATAGCCAGCATTCTTCAAACCATCCAACAAACTTACCACATAAGCATGGTTAACATTGCCAGAACCAGTACCACCAGCTATGAAATCATAAGAAGTATTGCCGAAGAGAGCTATGTTCTTAATCTTCTGAACGAGTGGCAATACATTCTTGTTATTCTTCAATAACACCATTCCCTCGGTAGCGGCATTGCGAGCCACCAAAGCATGTCCCTTCAAATCAGGGTTGTTGTCGGCAACATACTGCTTGAAACGAGGAGTCTGCATGATATACTCCAAGATATGGCGTACATTGCGGTCGAGGATTTCCATCGACAGGCGACCATTGAGCACAGCCTTGCGAATCTCCTTCACCTGTTCTGCCTTACCTGGCATCAACAGGTCGTTACCCGCTTCCATCTGGGCAGCTGCGCTAAGACCACCAAACCAGTCGGTCATCACCATACCCTTGAATCCCCACTCATGGCGAAGAATCTCTGTTATCAAGTCACAACGCTCACTAGACATCGTACCATTGATGAGATTGTAAGAAGTCATCACTGTCCAAGGCTGAGCCTCCTTGATAACGATTTCGAAAGGTTTCAAGTAAATCTCACGGAAAGTACGTGGATTACCGATAACATTGTTACGAGTACGATTGGTCTCCTGGTTGTTCAGTGCGAAGTGCTTCAACGAAGTACCGACATCGTTGCTCTCGATACCATTCACCATAGCAGCACAAATGGTACCAGCCAACAATGGGTCTTCTGAATAATACTCAAAGTTACGACCACAAAGAGGATTACGCATAATATTGGTAGCAGGTGCCAACAAGACATCTACGCCATAATGCTTCACCTCGTCTCCCATAGAGGTACCTACGGAATACACCAAGTCTTTGTTCCAGGTAGAGCTCATCACTGTAGCCACAGGGAAGTGGGTACAGTAGAATGTCTTATCGGTATTCTTGCGCTTAGGGTCGATGCGAAGACCAGCAGGACCATCGGCTACAACCGTAGCTGGAATGCCCAGACGCTCAATACCATTCACCTGACCTGCGGCACCCTGTACCAACTGACCTTGGTTACCAATGGTAGCCTCCATCTGGCTCTCATACTTACCCGTAGAACCTACCACCAACTGAATCTTCTCATCAAGAGTCATCGCATTGATGACATCCTGGATAGGAGACACACCCAACTTTGGGTTCTGTGCTTGAACTACGAAAGTCGCAGAAAAAAGCACACATGAAGAAACTAATAATTGTTTTATCATTGTCTATATCTTATTTTTTTAATAATCTTTTACAAAACTCTTACTTGAAAAACTTATTTTATCATTTGAAAATCTTCTGTGCGAACTCTGTGAGATAGACACGCCAGTTGCGCCAGATGTGGCCGCCCTCGGTCTCCATATAGGTATATTTATACCCCTTCTCATCGAAATAGCGACGCAAGCCGGCTGTACTCTTATACAAGAAGTCGGTCTTTCCCATACCTATCCAATACAATTTTGGCTTGTTCTTAAACAAGGTTGCCAACTGCTGCTTCGCCTCCTCGTCCTCTTGCAGCATCTTATAGAAATCGGTGCGAAAATCGCCAGTCTTTCCCACATGCAAACCAGCGGAGAATAGACCAACGTAATCAAACTTATTAGGGAAACGGCGAGAGATGTCAAAGGAGTGTCCACCACCCATTGACAAACCGCAGATGGCACGATGCGCCTTATCCTTGCCCACCTTGTAATGGCTCTCCACATAGTTCATCACATCAGGGAAGCTCTCATCCATCGTAGCCACCGCCTTGGCACCTTGGTAACCATAGAAAGAAGGCACATACATACCTGCCGACCATTCGCCAGGAGCAGCCTGACAGTTAGGGTTGCCATTGGTCATCACCACTACCATAGGCTTAGCCTTACCTGTGGCAATCAAATTATCAAGAATATGCTGTGCACGACCTAAAGTAGTCCAAGCATCCTCATCACCACCTGCGCCATGAAGCAAGTAGAGCACTGGGTAATCCTTTCCCTTGTCGTAACCTGCTGGGGTATAGACGGTCATACGACGCTGCATCTTGAGTGTAGGACTATCATACCACACCTTAGACACATTTCCGTGAGGCACCTCATTGACGGTGTAGAGGTCACCACAGTCGCCTTTCTTGTCAGACAAGATAAAAATATTGGTTTCCGAAGTGATGTCACGAGTGATATAGACGCTTCCAGGATCCACAATCTTCACACCATCCAAGATGAGATTATAAGAATAAAGCTCAGGAGAAAGATTAGTGCTGGTAAAGCTCCATACTCCCTTGTCATCCTTCACCAAGTCTGCCACTCCCGGTGCATCATACTTTCCCACAGGGGTATCAATCTGCTTGGTAGGCAAGAAGTCGCCCGTAATCTGCACTTTCTGTGCATTGGGAGCCTTGAGACGGAAGGTTACTGTATGGTTGGCGTTTACCTCTGGAGATACCACAGGTACGTTGTCGAACAAAGCTTGTTGTGCAAAGCTGCTCATGCTCAAGAGCAAGGCTGTTGCCAAAAATGTTATCTTTTTCATTGTGATGTTGTTTGAAGTTACTTAAAGATTTTCTGGGCAAACTCACCCAGATAGATGCGCCAGTTGCGCCAGATATGACCGCCATCGGTCTCCATATAGGTGAACGGATAATGGTTCTTGGTCAGTTTCTCTCTAAAGGCGGTATTGTCCTTAAAGAGGAAGTCGGTGTTGCCGATACCAATCCAGAAGAGCTTTGGCTTGGCAGCAAACAAGTCTGCCAACTTCTTGTCGAAGTTATCATAGATGTACTCGTTGGCGCCACCACTTCTTTGTTCCTTGCCAATGGCTGCCGAGAAGAGCCCCACATAACCAAAGGTCTTAGGATTGTTGATGGAAATGTAAAGGGAATGGAAGCCACCCATAGACAAACCTGCTATGGCACGGTTCTGACTATTTGCCAAAGTGCGATAACGGGCATCCACAAACTTCACTACCTCAGGGAAAGATACCTCGAAAGAGCCCTCCATGGTCTTAGGCAATCCCAATGTAGGAACTATCAGATTATCCGAAGTCTGTCCTGGAGCTGCCTCCTGAGAGATATTGCCATTGGTCATGACGACGATCATTGGCTTCGCCTTACCTTGCGCAATGAGGTTATCGAGGATTTGCGAAGCACGTCCCAAATCCATCCACGCTTCCTCGTCGCCACCGATACCATGCAAGAGATAAAGCACAGGATATTTCTGCTTGCTGGTCTCGTAACCTGCAGGAGTATATACTGTCATACGGCGAGTAAGGCCAGCTTTGGCATCATCATACCAGACCTTTGATACGGTTCCATGCGCTACCTTGTTGACCTTGTAGAGATCAGCCTTTCCTCCGTCTACCAAGAAATAGTTGGAAACGTTGGCGATATCACGCACGGTATAGACGTTGAGATGGTCGGTAACACTGGCGCCATCCACCATCATGGTATAGCTATAAAGCTCTGGTGCCAAAGGAGCAGTGGTTGTAAAAGACCACACACCCTTCTCATCCTTCTTCAAATCGGCTACTCCAGGCATATCATACTTACCCATCGGGGTATCAACTTTCTTAGTTGGCAAGAAGTCACCTGTTATCTGTACTTTATGTGCCTCTGGTGCCATGCAGCGGAAAGTAACGGTCTTGTCTGCATGAATCTCAGGAGATAGAGGCATCTGTCCTCCGAACAAAGCTTGTTGTCCGAAGGCAGATCCACAAAACGCACACAATGTTATTGCTAATATCGAAAATCTTTTCATTGGATATAACGTTTTACTATTTATATTAATTACCAAAACTCTATTATCTTTTTCAATATTACCATCCCGTATTCTGCTGGATATTAGGATTCAATTCTCTTTCCTTCAAAGGAATAGGAAGCAACATGTGCTTGTCTTGGAATCCGAAAGTAGAATTGGAGAAATCCCAACTTACGCCCTTGGAAGAGTAGTTAGGAATTTCCTTACCCTGTGAAGCCAAGGCTTTCTTGGCATCACCCCAACGTACCAAGTCCTGGAATCGGGTACTTTCCAGGCAGAGTTCCAACCGCTTCTCCGTCTTGATGTCGTCCAAGGTAACGCTAGTCAATGGAGTTTCCTTGGCACGTTCACGAATCTGGTTGATGTCATAGAGAGCCTTGTCTGGCTGACCAGCCTGCAAGTTTGCCTCGGCAGCCAGGAGGAGAACTTCGGCATAACGCATAATCTTTCGGTCGGTATATTGCACTACCTGGAACCCGGGATTATCCATGATGTTGTCACTCTTCAATATGCGGTTCTTAAAGAAGAGGTATCCTTCACATCCATAGATGTACTGACCAGGATTCAACTTCACACCGTATGCTGCCATCTGATCACTGTTGAGCAGGGTCTTCTGCAAACGATATCCATTCTTGCCCTCTGCTTTTACAAATGCATCATAGAGAGACTTGCGAGGGTTCAAGAAGCCGTAGGTTCCCTGAGCCACTTCGTCGGCAGCCTTTCCTTCGAACGTCATATTGCCAGTACGCCATCCTTGCATCACGAAGGTCATGTCCCACTGGGACCAAGCCTGCTCCTGGTCGTTACGCCACTGCAATTCGAGCATAGACTCACAGTTGTTGTTGTTGACGGCATGAAACTGCATGTCATAGTCGCCACGGAAGAGGTCGTACTTCTTGGAATCCACCACCTCATTGAGTACGGATGCAGCCTCCTGATACTTTTTCTGGAAGAGATAAGCCTTGCCCAAATAAGCCTTTGCCACTTCCTGGGTAACACGCATACCCGTCTCCTGATCGTCCTTGTTCTTCTTGGAAGGCAAGACATTCATACCGATAGCCTTTTTCAAGTCTGCCTCCACAATAGCCCAAAGTGCCTCTGGAGTACTGTTTGGCTGACGGTACTCATCTGTAGCCAAGAGATGATCTACCAATGGAGCTGTACCCCAAAGAGTAACCAGCTCGAAGTTAGCCCAAGCACGGAAGAAATAAGCCTCGGCTATGGCACGTTTCTTGACTTCCGTATCATTAGCCACCTTCTCTATGACGAGGTTTGACTGATAGATGACACCATAGAGACCCGAGAACAGGCCCTCGATATTACTGTTGCTAGAATCGAAGGTATATTCATTCATCTGCTCGTGTGAGTTGTTGTCGCCACGATTACCACCGCCACACCAAGCATCATCCGAAAGCAGATTCTTGGTAAAGAACCAAGTAAAATACAATCCTTTCACACGGCTATACATGGCAGCCACCGCCTGCTCGGTCTGCTCATTGGTCTTGTAGAAATCATCCTGACCACCCATATTGCCATGCTTTGCTATATCGAGTCTGTCTTCACAACCGGCAAATAACACTGCCACAACGAGAAGCAGACTATATATGATATTCTTTTTCATAATTTCCTAATGTTATTATATATTATGTATAGTGTTAGTTATATGAACCTCCAGACCTTAGAACTCCAAGTTGAAGCCCATCACTACCTTCCTTGAGGTTGGATAACCGCCTTTGTCGATACCCATACCCACTACATCATTGGTAGAAACCTCAGGGTCGAAGCCTGGGTACTTGGTGATGGTGAAGAAGTCATCAAGAGATACATAGAGGCGCAAGTTGCTGATTGCTACCTTCTTGAGAAGAGTCTTCGGCAAACTGTAGCCCAACTGAATCTGCTTAATCTTGAAATAAGATCCATCATATACCATTGCGCTGGATGTAGCATACTTGTCCATATTGTTGGCACCAGCACGTGGCTTGCTTCCATTAGGATTGCTCTCCGTCCAACGGTCGTCATAGAAGAGTTCCTTCATCTTGTTGACCATAGGGAAGTCGGTACGGTTGATACAGTTGAATATCTTGTTGCCTGATGCACCAGAACCAAATACTGCCAAGTCGAAACCTTTGTAAGCTGCGGTCAAGGTGATACCATAGGTGAAGTCTGGAATGGCACTACCCAAGTCCATCTTGTCATCATCGGTCAAATCACCACTATCGTTCAGGTCGGCAAAAGTTGGATCGCCCGTCTTTGGGTCTATGCCTGTAAACTTATAGCCACGGAAGTAATACACAGGATAGCCCTTCTCGAAGTATGTGAGAGGCACATTCATAAAGGTAGTACCCTGCAAACGAGTCAAGGATGGGTCGAGATAAGTAACCTCGTTCTTCAAGGTAGCGAGGTTGCCACGTACACTGTAGCTGAAATCACCGATGTTATCTCTCCAACCGAGTTCAAACTCGAATCCCTTGTTGCTTACGTTACCAGCATTGATAGGAGATGTAGTACCGCCGATAACCAAAGATGGAGTGGTACCACTCACGAGCAAGTCCTTGGTCTTCTTCACGAAATAGTCCATGCTGAAGTTCATTCTGCCAGCGAAGAGGAGCGCATCAATACCCAAGTCGGTCTGCTCTGATGTTTCCCACTTCAGTTTATCGTTACCCATACTAGATGGAGTAACAGACGTTGTATAATTATTACCAGGAACTAACGGATAAATGCTACCCTGCGCCATATCGGTGCTGTAGGCATAGCCACTCAAGGCAGCCAAGCTACCATTCTGGCCCCAGCTGGCACGCAATTTCAAACTAGCCACAACATCTCTTAAAGGCTCGAAGAACTTTTCCTCAGAAATGGTCCAACCTCCAGACACAGCTGGGAAATATCCCCAACGATTGGTAGCTGGAAGCTTAGATAAGTCGGCAGCATCTGCACGGAGGGAAGCCTGCAGATAATAACGATTTTTATAATCGTAACCCAAACGACCAAAGTAAGAATACTTGGCTGAGCGAGTTTTCTCACCACCTACAGACTTGGTAGCAGAAGCGGATGCAAAATTCAGATAGTAGAACAATGGATTGTTTTTCTTGACAGCGTCTTCACCATTAGCCTTCAAGCCACCCTGCACATAATCATAGGTAGATTCCTGGAAAGACATACCAACCATGGCATTCACGGTATGGTCACCAAACTTCTTCATATAGTTGGCAAAGTTTTCCCATTGATAATAAATAGAGGTAGAAGAAGTTGCACTCTGATCTACAAAATCACGGCTTTGCGTTTGATTTCCATAGTAAGGAAGTGAAGTGGAAGAACTGCGAGTACCCGACAAACGGTAACCAAAGCGAGAAGTAATCACAAGATCCTTGATAGGCTTGAAATCTGCATAAATGGAACCATTCACATTGAATCCACTGTTGCGAGATATGCCATTGTCACGCATCACGAATGGGTTGTATTGCTCACCTGCATAGAAAGCAGACACACCATAGTAGTTACCAGCCGCATTGGTCAAGAGATGCTTTCCGCTTGCCAAGGCCCTAGCAACATGATCAGGCAAGTTTCCACCCTCGTATGCAACGGGGGTCAATGGATCCATAGAAAGCACAGCTGCCATCATAGAACCATACTCAGTACCCTCTGAAACAGAACGAACGTTATACTTTTCAATCTGGTTAGTAGTGCCCACCTTCAACCATGGCTTGATCTGATATTCAGCATTGATGGTAGCGGTGAGACGACGATAGAGGTCATTATTACCTCTTACCATACCATCATTGTCAAGATAAGTAAGCGAAAGATAGTAGTTGCCATTTTGGTTACCACCCATAAAGCCCAGGTTGTGCTTCTGCATCTTACCCTTACCATAGATGGCATCTACCCAGGAGGTATTGGTTGTTCCATCCCAATTCTTCAAGAGATAATCCTCGGTAAAGGTCTTACCTTCTTTCATATATTGGATATATTCTTCGGCATTGAGCAACTTAGGCTTTTTAGCAAGCGATTCGATGGCATATTGGAAATCATATGTTATCTTTCCACTACCCACAGTACCTTTCTTCGTAGTAATGAGAACCACGCCATTACCTGCCTCTGCACCATATATGGCAGCAGAAGCGGCATCCTTCAACACTTCCATAGATGCTATGTCATTAGGATCGATACCACTAATATCGCCTAGGCGCACACCATCTACTACATAGAGAGGATCGGAAGAACCATTGGAAGAGAAACCACGGATACGAATGGTTGGTGATGCACCCGGACGAGCAGAAGAAGAGACAATCTGTACACCTGCGGTCTTACCCTGAAGAGCAGACTTGGCATTGGTGATGGTACGATTTTCCATATCCTCTTTCTTCACCTGAGAGATGGCACCTGTTACAGAACTCTTCTTCTGTACACCATATCCTACTACTACAACCTCATCCAGCACCTTGTTGTCTTCCTTCATATTTACCTTCAACTTGGAGGTGATGGCTGCCACCTCTTTAGTTTGATAACCTAGATAAGAGAAGACCAAGGTCTTTCCTTTTTGTACCATGATGGAGAAATCTCCATCCAATCCTGTGACAGTGCCGCTTTTGGCGTCGTCTTTTACTTTGATAGTAACGCCAATCAATGGCTCAGCATTCTGGTCAACAACCAGACCCGTCACTTTCATCAGTTCCTGCGCCAAGGCAGCAGAACCGGAAATCATCAATAAGAACACGAAGGTCAGGAACCTTCTGTAATCATTCATTTTTCTCATAGATTTTACTCATTAAAGATAATACTTTATTAGTTAAGCTTTTATTCTTGTAAATCAGTTAATTGTTTACGGCTGCAAAGGTAGTACTTTTTATCATACACCTTTTTCTAACTTGTTTTTTTGTGTTACGTTTTTGTTCAAAATGGGGTTTTCTATATGTTCAAAAACTTGCGTATTTGTTAAAAAAGTCTTATAAACCTTGTATATATCAAGGTTTTATAGTACTTTTGCAGCAACTATCAAAACCATCGATTATGAAACGAACAAAGGTATTTTATAACGTACTCATCTTCTTGGCAGCCCTTCTTCTTACTGCTTGCCAGGACCAAAAAGACATCCCCGAAGTCTCTTCACCCGAGAAGAACCTCGTCCTGTCTAATCATATCTCCAACCAAAAGGTGAAGAGCATCTGCGAAGACAGATACGGACAAATCTGGATAGGTACCTTCCGTGGTCTCAACAAGTATGATGGCAACCAGTATCACCAATACTACTGCGTGGACGATTCACTGGGATTGCCCGACAACAATATTACCGACATTTATCGTGACTCCCACAACCGACTCTGGGTAGCCACCGTCTATGGCGTATGCCTATACCAGGCCAATGGCAATTTCAACCGAGTAAGTATCAATGGCTCTAACAAGAACATCGAAAAAATCCTGGAAGACAAGGAGGGAAGAATCTTCTTCCTCACGATGACAGACCTATATCAATATGACGAAAATACCAACACAGCCATCATCAAGCTCTCCAAGATGGTGGAGAAGAACTGCTATAACTACTCTTGCCATATAGACCGAAAAGATGTGATGTGGATTGTTACCTCTTACTCTGTCAAGGGATATCGCACCCAAGACCTCAAACTTATCGTCCAAAGCCCTGTACAGAGTTATCCCATCGCCTCTTTTCTCCTCGATGGGCATCAGCTCTACATCTCTGGCTACAATGGAATGCAGCTCTTTGATACGGATACCAGGAAATGGGGGGGGGCTCCCTGCAGCATTGCAAGGCTTGCAAATCCCCAACGACATGGTCAACTACATCCATCCGTATGGCGCAAAAGGCAACCTTCTGCTTAGCACCACCAAACACGGATTACTCTATTTCAATGCCCAGAAGGGAACCATCCTGCCACAAAGCGACAAGAATTTCCCATTCGAAGTGCCTGATATGCAAGTCAACAAGATGTTAACCGACTCCAAGGGCAACCTTTGGCTCGGGTCTGAAGACGATGGCGTAAAAACCATCTACAGATACAAGGATATGTTTAACAGCATGCCTGCCCTTCAACGTGCCATCGGCAAACAGCCCGTACTCTCCGTAGCCGCCGACAGGAATCACCACCTTTGGATTTCTACCAAGAAGAACGGACTCTATATGTATGACTTGCAAACCCAGCAACTCAAGGACATACCGATGGTTTCCTACAGCAACGGCAACAAGAAGAATGCCATCATCAACATCTTTGTAGATAGCAGCAATCATCTATGGCTAGCCAATGGCGACCATGTGGCAAAGTACCAATACGATGGCAACAATCTCAACAAGGTAGCCTCCTACCCTTGCTTCATGCCTATGGACATCAGCCAAGATGCAAAGGGAAACATCTGGGTATCCACGGCATCCGTCAACATCTACTGCATTTCAGCACAAAGTGGAGAGATGACCAAAAAACAACTCTTCCCTACCACTTTCTGCTTCATTCCCAGCATCATGCTCTTGCAGAATGGCAGCATGCTCATATCTGCCTTCTACAAACCTATCCTAGAAATGAATGGAGACAACTTCGATGTCCAAGAGTTTAAAGTGAATCCAGATGACTGGAAGAAGTGCATCAAGCGAAATGTGTATATCCCAACCAAGAACTATCAAGACCGCAAGGGCAACATCTGGTTGGGTACAGTTACCAACGGACTCTTGAAGTATGACGCAAAGAGCCGCAAGCTGACCACCATAGCAGGAATCTCCTGCTCCGACATTTCAAGCATCGAGGAAGATAGAGATGGAAACATTTGGGTCAGTACGCTGTATGGACTCAACAAGATAGATGGAAAAACAGAAAAGGTAACCACCTACAACGAGGCTGACGGTGTGAAAGGCTTCCAATTCTACGATAGGGCATCGTGCAAGCTGTCAGATGGAACTCTCATCTTCGGCGGTACCCAGGGACTCACCATTTTCAATCCCCAAAACGTAAACACGAACCAAAAGATAAGTCTGCTTTTCGAAACACTCAAGGTACATAATGAGATTATGCTTCCTGGCAAGAATGGATGTATCGAGGAGAGTATGGAAGAATCACCCCATATCCACCTAAGCTACAAACAGAACAGCTTCAGCATCGCCTTTTCTGCCATCGACTACAGCGACTACAAGCACATCCATTACTTCTACCAAATGGCAGGATTCGACAATACATGGATTGATGCAGGCAATAACAACGAGGCGTACTACTCTAATCTGCCAGCTGGCAACTATACCTTCAAGGTCAAGATGGTAGGCAACGACTCCAACAATACCATCGCCGAAAAAAGCATACTGGTAAGCATCGCCCCTGAGCCTTGGAACTCTTGGTGGGCTTGGTGCCTATACCTTATTATAATGGGGTGCGTCGGCTTCGTGATCTATCGGCAGAAGATGCGCATCAGCATCGAGAAGAACATGGTTCAAAAGGCTAAGGATGAGAAGGAGCAAGAACTGCGCGTCAACAAGATGAACATGAGTTTCTTCGCTAACATCTCGCATGAGTTCCGGACACCACTCACCATGATTTCGGGACCAGTGGAACAACTCTGTGAAAGTGAAAGCATCAACAAGCACGACAAGTTGCTATTGAACATCATCAACCGAAGCGTGGATAGAATGCTGAGACTCGTCAACCAGTTGCTCGACTTCAACAAGTTGGAGAACGACACGCTCCGCTTGCACGTCAAGCAAACCGACATTATCACCGAGATGAAACGCATCATGGACCTCTTCATCGTGAATACAGAGGAGAAAGGTATCACCTTGAACTGTCACGGACTAGAAGGTTCCTACCTGATGCTTCTGGATTCCGACAAACTGGAAAAGATTATCAACAACCTGATGTCCAACGCCATGAAGTTTACCCCTCGTGGCGGTAAGATAGATGTATCTTTCGACACCGGTACCACTAACAAGGGAGAACAGATTATCACCATCACGGTGGCTGATACAGGTAAGGGAATCCCACAGAATGAGGTGGAGAATATCTTCAAGCGATATTATCAGTTGAACAACCAGTCCACAGGCACCATCAACTGGGGCACTGGCATCGGACTCTACTATGCCCGCAGCCTAGCCGTCCTTCACCATGGCAATTTAAAGGCGGGCAATCGCAAGGACTGCCAGGGAGCCATCTTCACCGTTACCCTGCCTACCGATGAGAGCCTCTATGCCGCCAACGAGAAAGCCCCTTTGGAGCAAGACCAGAAGATGGCTTTTCCACTGCACGACAGTCAGAAAGTGGCAGACAAGGTAAGTCAAGACAACAGTACTGACAACCGTCCGAAAATACTCATCGTAGATGACGACACCGAAGTGGTGCATTATCTTCGTACCCTCCTGGCATCATCCTATCGCATCATCTATCGTTTCGATGCCGAGAGTGCCTTGAAGGCGACAAGGGAGGAAGAACCTAGCCTCATCCTCAGCGATGTGGTGATGCCGGGAATGAGCGGCTATGATCTCTGCAAGGAAATCAAGCAAGACATCCAACTCTGCCATATCCCAGTCATCCTGGTAACGGCAAAGACAACCACCGAAAACCAAGTGGAGGGTCTGAACAGTGGAGCAGATGCCTACGTTACCAAACCATTCACCCCCAAGGTTCTCCTGGCAATGATCAACTCGCAACTCACCAACCGTGAGAAGACCAAGACCATCCTAACCAACGCCACGGAGACCGACAAGAACGTGGAAGAAGTGCTGTCGCCACAAGACAAACTCTTCATGGACGAACTCTATCATATGATGGAGCAGGAACTAGCCAACTCGGAATTGGATGTCAACAAGGTAACGAAACTGATGCACATCTCCCGCACAAAGCTCTACTACAAGGTCAAGGGACTCACAGGAGAGAATCCAAGCGTCTTCTTCAAGACCTATAAGCTCAATCGTGCCGCCACCCTCATCGTGGAAGGCAAGTACAACATCTCGGAGATTGCCTACATGACGGGATTCAACACCCTCTCCCACTTCTCAACCAGCTTCAAGAAGCAATTTGGATGTACACCGAGCGAATATAGTAAGAAAACTTATTAAATTTTGATGCGAAATAGACCTATTATGGGAAAAAATGCTTATCTTTCCTCTATAAAACGAAAATGATTTCCCTCGCACAAGGTAACTAAAACAAGGGAGTTTGCCTTTTCTTCGTAAATAAAGGCGCATGTCTCCCTTGCACTTGCTTATATAGCAAATGCGATTATCAGTATACTTTCCTCTTCGAGTTTTACTCATACTGACTTCCATAGCCTCCCATGACATTAAGTTAATTTGCAAACGAGGTCTAAACCCATCACAAAGATAATAGCTTTATCATGGAAGGTATATCATGGTCATCCGTTGTTGGCGGATTCTTCACGATCTGGTTTGAAGTCAACATAGTCTGTCTTGTCATGTAAGACATGCCATACGGCGACAAGTAACTTTCTCGCCACAGCAACAATCACCTTCATTTTGTTCTTTCTTCTCACAATTGTTTGGTGATACGAGAATCTACTGAAGAAACAGTCTTTCTGACGACTGGCAGCCCAGGCACATTGAATGATGGTGTTGCGGAGGTAGACATTGCCATGGGTAATTTTACGAGATTTGATTTTCTTGTTGGACTCGTCATTTCTTGGTCTCAGTCCACTCCAGGAAGCAAGGTGGTTTGCCGTTTCGAACTTACTCATATCCGTTCCGATCTCTGCGATCAATGATGTTGCGGCACGTTCCTTGATTCCTGGAATTTTCTGCAAGCGTTCGAGTTCCTCTGGAAAATGCTTCTCGCATATCTCCAACATTCTCTGCTGACATTCGTTTCTGTGGCTCTCGGCGATGCCAATCTCCTCATGGAGTTGGCGCAGTACATCTATTTCTGCCTGGGAGACAACGCCTGTCAATGAGGCTAATATCGTCTCCGCACCATGACGATTGACAATGCGACCATGAACAAGCTTCATCAGCTCGTTTGGATTTGTGACACCTTCCGAGAGCCTGCGCACGACATCGCGGTAACTCTTACACTCGATGTTGGATACATAATTGCTCAAGCGGATATTGCAACGTTGGAGTACGCCGTCCACCTTGGAAACCTTACGGACAATCTCAGCATTGAGGTCAAAGATTCGGCGATCGTACTGGCGAAGCTGTTGAATAATCTCTGGAGGAACGAAACTTCCCCTAACCAATTCCTTCAATGTACATTCTGCTATCCACTGGGCATCCTTGATATCACTCTTATGACCTGGAAGTTGCTTGATGAAATAAGGATTTACCAGACGCAGAGTAAAATGAGGAGAAAGCACACGCCATATTGGTATCCAATAGATACTGGTACTCTCCATACAAACCTCAAAAACATGATGCTTTTGGAGCAATTTCCGCATTTCTTCCAGCTGAAATGTTAAAACACCGAAAACTTGCTCAAATAATTCACCATCACTGTGCAAAATACAAAGAAAAATACTATCTTTGTGCACGTCAAGACCACATACTGCTTTCATAAGCCTACATTTTTGAAGTTTAAAAAATCAGTTAACGAACACTGCTTCAAAGATAATAAATATTTTTGTGACTCAGAGCACGTTAGTAGGATTTTTTGCAGTTGTGGTCTTGATTTCTCGAAAAACAAGGCTAATTTCGCACAATTCGAGGGAAATCATTGAAGTTTTTTATTATACTGGCTTATAATTCAGAAATTTTATCTAAATTTGCATCTAGATTGATTTAATAATAGAAAAAGAAAATAAATTATGAACGCAATTCACACAGACAATGCGCCTGCAGCTATCGGTCCATATAGCCAGGCTATCGAAGTAAATGGTTTTGTTTTTGCATCTGGTCAGATTCCTATCGACCCTGCAACAGGCAATTTCGTAGAAGGTGGCATCAAGGAGCAGACTCGCCAGAGCCTCACCAACGCCCAGAACATCCTGAAGGCAGCAGGTACCGACCTTTCTCATGTGGTTAAGACTACAGTTTATCTGAACAGCATGGACGATTTCGCTGCCATGAACGAGGTTTATGCCGAGTTCTTCTGCCAGCCATATCCAGCTCGTTCTGCCGTAGCTGTAGAGAAGTTGCCAAAGGGCGCCCTCGTAGAGGTTGAGGTTTTGGCAGCCAAGTAATTCTTCCTTTTTTCTATCAGGAAGTAAACATTCAAGGTGAAAATATTCTTTAGATGGTATCAAGCATTGCATTAAAGAATCTGATTATAGGCTATCGTTCGAAGCACCAGCTCCGGGCGATAGCCTCACCTGTTCATGCCTCGCTCAAAGCCGGTGAACTGACCTGTCTCATCGGAGCCAACGGAGTGGGCAAATCTACCTTACTCAGAACTTTAGCCGGATTTCAGCCAGCACTTGATGGCGAAATTCTGATTCAAGACAAATCTCTTTCCGATTTCTCAGCCCAGGAACTCGCCAGAGAAATCAGCATCGTTCTCACATCGAAGACAGACCATGCCCAGCTCTCAGCAGAAGAGATTGTAGGCATAGGCCGTTCTCCCTATACCGGTTTCTGGGGCACATTATCTGCTGCCGACAAGCAGATTGTTGCTTCTGCTCTTCAGGAAACGGGCATTCAGCATCTTGCCCAGAGAAACATCAGCGAACTGAGCGATGGTGAGCGTCAGAAGGTAATGATAGCCAAAGCCCTAGCGCAGCAAACCCGCATCATCATCCTGGACGAGCCAACCGCCTTCCTCGATTTCCCCAGCAAGATAGAAACCCTACAGATGCTCCGCCGTCTGGCGCACGAACAGCATAAATCCATATTACTGTCAACCCATGATGTAGAGTTGGCGCTCCAGCTCTCCGACCGTCTCTGGCTGATGGAAGAAAGCCGTTTCTCTATCGGCACTCCTAAAGAACTGGCTGCCGATGGTTCCTTATCCAGATTCATCAATCGTGACGGCATCCGATTCAACAAGGATTCCCTCCGCATCGAAATCAAATGAGTTTTCGTAATTGATTTTTTCTATGGTTGCACGCAAGCACATGAAGAAAAATTCTCAAGTGGCTCAGTTTGCTAACTCTAGTGGCTCAATCTGCTAACTCAAGTAGTTCAGTCAGCGAGTTCAGACGTCTCAGTTAGTTGATGCAGACGTCTCGGTAAGCCTACGGATACGGCTCCGTTAGCCTACGCAGCCATATCTGTACCCCGATGCAGTCATATTCGTAACCCAGCGCAACCATATTCGTAACCCAGCACAGCCATATTCGTAACCCAGCGCAACCATATTCGTAACCCAGCACAGCCATATTCGTAACCCAGCGCAGCCATATTCGTGAATAAGTTTTAGATAATTATCTATCATCCATCACGATTTACATATACCACGCGCATTAATGCACTAATATACAGATACTTAAATAGCGTGATAGATACTCCGAAAACGGGAATATCCATCACGCTATCCATCACGATTTGGGGTTATCCATCACGATTTTCTCACTACCAGATACCGCATTCCGTCGTTGAAACGCTTGCGATGGATGGTTGGCATCTGAGAAAGCTTGCGGCCGAAGGCTATGAGACTGTTCAACTTCAACGATGAACCGATGTGACTCTTCAGCTCCTGGAAAATCTCGGCTGCCGTAAGATACTCGCCCTGTTCGGCATTATCGATCAGGTCGAAATAGAGATCGAAATACTGGTCTACCGGAGAAACCACCTCAAACTTCCTGTTGTTCGCCATGATCAGTCGGGTCTGCTCCGCATCAAAATAAGTCTTCTCGCCTGCCCGTAATGCAGAAAGCGCCTGCGCATAGAGCTGTTCATAATTCGGACGCTGGCTCACATCGATAGGTCCCGTGAGCTCTACACCCAGAAACCGGCGATTACCGGAAGGATCGGAGAGGATATCCTCCATATTGCTCGTGGCGATAAAAGATGCCATTCTCGGAAATTCCTGAACATGACTGCCATACGGAGGCTTTATCTTGACACTCGGCAACTGGATGATGTTCTTCAGGAATCCCTGCTGCACCTGAGGAGAAATCTGGTTGAACTCATCCAGATTGATGACCAGCGACTGGCACATCGCCTGAAGCACCTGCCGTTTCTCTGACAATACGAGATTATCATTATACCCCCATTGCAACTCCGGCGGAACCAGAGACCGGCAGAAAGTACTCTTGTTGTAACCCTGCTTGGAGATGAGAAGTGGTGCCACAGAGTTGCCGTATTTGCGATGACTGTAAGCACGCCACTGGTCAACCATCGCCAGGAACCAGGTATAGAACCAATCCTCCCAATAAGGATTATCCGTAGGCACCGTGCGCGCCAAGGCACGGATATGATCCTTGCCATCCCACTTCCCCTCGCACTTGAACAGGAAGTTTTCTACAGGATTATAGGTAGAAAGAAGATCCGACTCCAGATAATTGCGCACATCCTTGATACTCACACGGATGTTGGCGAGTTGTACCTCCAGCGTCATGCGCTTCTGCACACGGGCATCCACAGGCTGATAACCCCAATAATCTTTTTCCTTCGACCTATATTCTGTGCATTTCATCACCGAATTATAACGGAAATCATATTTCTTACACAGAAATCCTATCATACTCAAGATATTGTCACTCAACTCCTTACTGTCGTTATCCACACCTCCGGAAGAGTGGCCAGCCTCCTTCTCATCAACGCTCTCCACCGGTTTTTCTGCGCCATGAAAGACTTCATTCAACGTCAGGGGCAAGGCATCTTCACGATAATAAGGAAAAGAATCTCTTGTCATCAGGAAATCGGAAAAGATAGAAGGCTCGGGCATCTGCATCTTTGCCTTTACCAGCACCTGATAAAGCGGAGCAAAGGTCAGGAAGGCCTGCTTGTAAATCCTGTCGGCTGCAACCTCCTCATCAGGTAACGTCCCCTTTGCCAGCGCATATTTCGCCAGAACATGCAGACTGATGCCATCGGCTCCCACAAAGGCTGCAAGAGTAGAAGGCAGACTGGCTACTTTCTGCTTGATGGCATCCATACCTCCATCCTCATTTATATCAACAAACGTAAGCAGCAGAACGCCGTTGTTTTTCTTCATCTTCAGGAGTCCATTCTCCGATTTCTGAAATTCTGCCGCAGGGTGAACATGCATCCAGGTTGGCATATCCTTATACCCATCATAACCATTCGTGAGATAAGGTACATATTCACGGAAGTTCTCCACGGTATTCCTGGCGTCATCGTTTACAATGCGCCCCAGAAAACGTTCCAGACTCTTGGTACTTACCAGGAGTTGGTTCTTTTTATTTCTATGTGTTATGGTAAATTTCATTATCTGTCATTTTAAAAAGTTTATCGACACGAGACACTTTATTTCATACCATGAAACTGTTTGTTTCAGAAGAGGAAAGTACGTATTTTTTATAAGTGATTGAGAATGAGATAAGTTTTTATCTCATAAAAAGAAGAGGTTACGAATTAGAAATAAACAGAATGTAGCATCCTGCTGTGATTTGCATAACCATCCAAAGAACTCTTTCGGTTGCAAAGGTACGATATTTAATCGGGGATAAAGAATGTTTTAAGATTTTTTATCCTCGATTTTTTGCTTGGGTAAATCTGTTTTTATTAAACCTTATTCTTCTCTATTCTTTGCTATTTCCATTTCAATCCATTCAAACTTATGTGGCAATGGTTCCTGTTTTTTGAATTGTCTATTTCGTTTGCATATTCTCATTCTTTCGTGTGTTTTGTATAAAAGTCAGCCGTCGTCGAAGAAAGACAGTCCTCATACCTCAGACTAACTTCCTCCGACTATGGCACGGCAAGAAAAATCCTTGACAGTATGCCTTGAAATGCTTCAAGACTATACTGCCAAGGACTTTTCTTTGTTTGCCGTGCTGACAACGGCTGATTTTTATAGCCACAACTCGCAGTTCCATTTTTTATCGCACAATCCAAACGACATGAAACAGTGGCACGCCACCCTTTCATGTCTCAGTAGTACGGCATGAGGAAAAGTGTTTCTTTTTGTCGGTTGCAGGCTAACCGATCAAAAGAAACACCATTCCTTGATTTGCCGTACCATTTTGTTTGCATACTCCACCGCAAGAAAGAAGTCATTGATGTAAACCTCAACGACCACTTTCATGCTTGGCTGCACAGCCTTGGAGAAAACCCGATGCAAGAAGCATGGACAAGCCATACTCTTCTTTCATCGGAATTTTTCTGATGGCTGTGCCATTTTTGTATGCGATTTCCATTTTTCAAGACGTTTGTAAGACGACGTTGTATCCATTTCTCAGAAATGAGTATGCGATAATCGTGCAGTCCAAAAACTTCCGTGAAGTTTCTATTTTCATTTGCCGCTCTGATTTTCTTTCCTCCACATGGTCTTTCCTTTTGGCATCAACCGTTATCGTGCAGGTGCAAAGGTATGGCAGCGGGCTTTGGAAATAAAAGGTCGAGCCTTCGGTTTTCAAAAAAATCTCCACACCGTTGGGTAGTATTTTTCCGAAAAACCTTGTATTTCCAGCCTCGCCGCCCTTGAAAGGCACCTGAAACGAAACGACCGATGCGACAGGAAGACGCAAAAAAAAATGTCGGAAAATGGAGCGACAAAAAGGTGAAGAAACGAGAACTTCCCTTCAGTTCCTGGAACCGCAAATAAATTTAATTCAAGGCTATATGACAACAAACATCAACATAACACAGACTTGGTGGAGATTACTCTCCGCAGTCGGCTCAACCCTCATCACTTTGGTGGCTTGGTTGGGATATATGGCTCTCTGCATGGTCGGTGAAGTCATATTAGGAATTGTGAAGTTCATCTTCGGCATCATCATTTCCATTCTTTCTATGGTGGTACTGATTGGAACATTCATTTGGTTATTAACACTTTAAAGTACAAGCGATATGAACAGAAGCATTGAAGCGATACCTACATGGGCACTCTGCTACATCATCAATGGCGATGCAAGCGGACTGACAGACGAGGAAATCCGTATGGTGGACGAAGCCATGCGCAAGAACAATATTGAGATAGTAAGTCCAAGATACAACGAGGACATGTGCACAGAACCTTACTTCAGCCATTATCCGTTCTTCGGACTGCCTACAGAAGTTGAGGACTGCGACATCATCTATCACGAGTAACAACCCCTTTAACAACATCAGACATGAACACTACAGAATATTTCAAGAGAACCATACAATCCTATTTGGAGGAGCGTGCTATGGAGGACGAACTCTTTGCAGCCAAGTATGACAACCCCGACAAGAACATAGACGATTGCGTCACCTATATCCTTAATTGGGTACAGAAGAGCGGTTGCAACGGCTTTTGCGATGACGAGATATATGGGCAAGCCATCCACTACTACGAGGAGAAGGACATCGAGGTAGGAAAACCATTGAACTGCCAAGTGTCTGTTAACCACCACATCGAACTCACAGAGGAGGAGAAGGCACAGGCAAGACAGGAAGCCATCCGCCAATATCAGCAAGAGCAGATGAACAAGATGCGTAACAGAGATACCGCCAAGCGCACCTCACAGAGAACGGAAACAGAAGTACACCAACCATCATTATTCGACACGTTATGAAACCAAGAACGAAATATCAGAAGCAAGTCGTAACCTCAAACAAGGGGTTACGACCTATCAAGGGAGCGCAAATGCAATGGGCATTCCGTGAATGCCTTGACCACTATGCCTTTCAGTTGAAACACGGACAGACCACCTGCATGGACTGCGGACACACTTGGACTACGGACGAGGATGCGGACAAATGTGTCTGCCCGAAGTGTAAGGCAAAGTTGGAAGTGCAGCGCACCAAGCGACAGAAGGCAATGTCTTCTACCTATTTCAGTGTACTCACCGAGCGCAAGGAACTGCAACTTATGCGAGCATTTCAGATGAAAGCCTATTACCGCAAGGGACAAAAGGCAGACATTTATTGTTGGGAGGTGGCACGCTATTGGATGAACGAGAAAGGCAAGGTGGAGGTTATGGCACGCAAGCGCACAATGGGTATCTATATGGACACGTTCTGCTACGACTCCGACATTGAACTGCGCAAGGACAACACCACCTATCAGCATATTGCTTCATTTCCGGTCTGCCCCGATATGAAAGTCATTCCTCAGATATGGCGCAACGGCTTTGACGGAGCGTTTCACGGCATCGAACCGCTTACATTGTTCAAGGCGATGCTGACAGACCACCGCATCGAAACAATGATGAAGCAATGTCGTTACGGACACGTCCGCCACTTCATAGACCACCCACGGCACTTGGAAACTTGTTGGAATGCCTACAAGATAGCCAACCGCAACCATTACCTTATTACAGACATCGGCAAATGGGCGGACTACATCTGTATGTTGGTAGAAATGGGCAAGGACATCAGAAGTCCACATTACATTTGCCCCGACAACCTTGAAGCCGAGCACGACAGAATATCCGAGAAAATCAGAGCAAAGAAAGAAAAGGAGCGTACCGAGGAGGAGATACGCAAGGCATTGAAGAACGAGGACAAGTTCAAGGAAATGAAGAGCCGTTTCTTCGGTTTGATGTTCACGGACGGCAATATCGTGGTGAGAATGCTTGAAAGCGTCAGGGAGCACGTTCTTGAGGGCAAGGCGATGCATCATTGCGTAGGCAGCGGTACAAACTATTCACTCAATCCCGACTGCATCATCTTCTCTGCAAGAATAGCCGAACAAAGGGTTGAGACCGTGGAGTTTTCACTCGAACAGATGAAAGTCGTACAATGCCACGGACTACAGAATAAGGATACCGAGCACCATGCTGACATCATCAACTTGGTGAACAGCAATGCAAGACTTATAGAGCAGCGTATGGTTGCAACGACATGAAATCCATATCGGCGGAGCGATGAAAATTCGTTCCGCCACTTTCTTTCTTGAGCCGAGGAGCGGAAAAGAAAGTGGCAAAGAAACCGTCTTTTCCTTATCTGCGATGCTTGCAAAGAACAAAGGACAGCCCCCAATCAAAAGGACTGTCCTATTTTATAAAACCTTATACTATGGAGTAAACAAGAGCAGATACTCCATTTTTCTTCTTCGCTCGATGGAAGGCACTATCTTTCCGTTCCACCTTTTGAAGTCCACATAGTCACGATAGATGTTTCTGTTGCCACTTCGCATCTTGGCATACATCCGGCTTTTCATCACCTTTCCACATCCCACATTGTAGGCAAGTGCAGCCAAGAGCAGCGAGTCACGACCGAAGTCACGAAACATGGCGCAGAGCTTTCTGAGGTCAGAGCGCAGCAATGCATCGGCTTGCCGTTCCGTCATTCTTGGAGAAAACCGCTCGCCAGGCAACAGCTTGTGCCCATATCCGACATAAGGATGATGCTTCGGTCCGTGCAGACCCTCGTACTTCTTGATGCAGGCGACAGCCAACTCAAAACGTGACACATGACGAACTCGCTTTATCGCCCCTTGCGTCTGGGCAGACAAGCTGCCCGATACAAGAAGCAAGGCTAACAATATCATCAACCTCATACGCTACCGAGTTTGTTGGCACTTCTCGCAAACTCTTCCTCCTCATCAGTATCGTTGAAGTTGAACTCCACTTCGTATGACTTGCCGAAGTTGTCCTCCACCACCACTGTCAGCGTCTGTGTCTCCGTGCTTGCCGAGGTATAGTAAAGACGGAACTTCTCGTTCTCCAACAGATAGCGGTCGTTTGGTTGGAACACCGTTCCGTTCTCCATTCTCAACGAGCCTTTTCCGTCATGCTGAAAATAGCGGATGGTATAGATGGTGCCGTCAAACTTTCCCTCCGCCTTCAACTCGCAGCGGATTTCAACGGTCTGTCCACGCACAATGTCCTTTGGCACAGGCATCGTCTCCACCTTGAAAGGATACGACTGCTGAATGTCCAGCTCATCGCTGCACGATGAAAGGATTACCGACACGGCACACACGAAAAGGAATGCCAATACGCTCACTGATTTCTTGATTTTATTGTTCTTCTTCATTGTCTTGATGTTTTTGAATGATTGTTACTTTCTTGTCTTATGGCTCATCAGGTACTCGTTCAAGTCCTTGTAACCTGTGTATAGATGCGAATGGTCAATGAACTTATCGCCATATCGCTTTTGCAGTTCGACACAGGCATTCTCGCCAGCTTCGTCATTGTCCAAGTGACAATACACTTGTGCATAGCCATCTAAAAGATGATGCACCTTTTGCATATTAGCCACCGAATTGAGGATAATATGATCCTCACCACGACCTATACCGAGCATGACGGCAGAGAGGAAATCCATAAAACCCTCGTACAGATGGCAGACGTTGCTGTTCCTGCCAATGAGAGTGACGTCCTTTGGCGACACGCAACCTTTGAAGAAGCGGTTGCGTATCTCGTAGCCATCGCTGTTGTTCTTGAAACCGACAGCAAAGAACTGTTTGCCATTGTATCGGTATTCCACCTGACAGCAGAAACGGCTCGCCACGTCAGCCGATATGCCACGCTCACGCAAGTATTGCCGAAGTGCAGGATGGCTCAATGCCTTTTCCACAATATCACTAAAGGGATTGCCTTTCGCCTTCACAGCCTTTTCTTCTGTTCTTTGATAATGCTGAAACGATGTCGGGAAACTGCCACCAAGCGTTTCAGATATGAACTTGGCTTGTGCCACAAACTCATTGCTGTTGATGAACTCCCCTGCGAGGTTGAAGATGTCACCACCTCTGGCGATGCC
This sequence comes from Segatella copri, assembly GCF_949820605.1. Taxonomy (NCBI): domain Bacteria; kingdom Pseudomonadati; phylum Bacteroidota; class Bacteroidia; order Bacteroidales; family Prevotellaceae; genus Segatella; species Segatella copri. The sequence goes on along the minus strand of NZ_CATKVU010000007.1, from coordinate 5,608 downwards.
ATAGTCATACCAGACATTCTTGTCCGTTGATACCCGAAGCGAAGGATTGCGGTCGTTGCGGTATGGCGCATGATACCAAAGTCCCGAAGCCTTGTGCTTGACAGGCTCAATGCCGAGAATATAGAGAAAGTCCACGATAGGCACTTGTTTGATTTCATTGATATCCATAGGCTCACTGTTTTAGTTGATGATGAACTTCATGCCGATGCCAAACTGCGTGTGGAAATGTCCCGTGCTGTTGCCCCAAACAAGCCTTTCCTTAACGGAAGCGGTCAAAGCTATAGCATCCGACAGGTATATTTCCGTTTCCAATGCCACGGCACCACCATAGATAAACGCTCCCTTGTTCTGCAAGGTCGCTCCGTCCGACATGGTTCTCTTGCCCCAGTTTACGGACTCATAGCCAGCCAGTGCCGTACCTCCGATATAGAACAGCACCGTCTTACTGTTGTCGGAAAGGAAGTTGTAGGAATAACCGAACTCGCCCGTCATTTGTGCTATTGGAACGGAAGTGTTACGGTAAGGCTGATGTACTTGCAGATATTCCGCCCCATACGTCCACTTGTCACCACCTTTGGTATAGCTCGAAAGTCCGAGACCTGCATAATAGCCAGCCTTGCAGGACTTCTTGCCGTTATATACTCCGTCAGCCATGCCGACCTTCACCTCGATGCCTTTCATCTGAGGAAGGCATCGTTGGGCGAATGCCTGCCCTGCGGTGAGGGCAAGCATCGCCATGATTGCAATGTTTCTTCTTTTCATCCGTTACTTCACGCTAAGTTCGTTGATTGTCAAAGCTCGCACCAAGTCGCTGTTCTCCACGACAAACGACTGATGGCGACCGCCTTCCTTCTCGTTCATCTCCACGACAAGCTCCTTGTCGTCGGGAATGGTAAATTTCGGCAAGCAGAACACCGTCTGCTCCGTTTTCTTGCCAGCCACACGCACCACATAGTTGTAGGCACGGACAGGAAGAAGCACCTGCTCCTGAATGGCGGTTCGCTTCGCCACCTTCTTGTCCACCACCTTGAACGTGACATAGTCCACGTCAAACGGCACGTTGCTCTGGTTCTTGATTTCTGTGTGGAAATACAGCAAGTCGCTGTGTACATAGATGCCCTTCAAAAGGTACTGGATTCCGAAACGCTTGCTGCCGATGTGCTTCACCTTGCGCTTGTTCTCCTTATGGATGGACTTCATGATGAGGTGTACCAGCATGGGACTTTCCTTGCCCAACTCCTTGAGATAAATCTCCTGTGCATTGTTCGGACGGTTCACCGCCTCACCGTCATGGATGAAGTCAGCCATCTCGATATTGAGCATGAGCGGTTCCTTGGCATACTTCACATTGAATGTGTAGAATGAGCCATTCTCCGTGATGACGCTCATATTGGTCTCTTTCTTGAAGTTCTTCACGGCTGCTTTTACACGGATAACATTCTCCGCACCGTCCGCCTTGCCAGCTATCAAATCCTCTGAACCCAAGTCAACGTACTTGACAGAGGCAGGAAAGAGAATATGAACCGTCTTGTCATAAGTCACTTCCAAACCATGAGGTGGAATCATGCGGTCGAAGGTCAACTTCTTGGTCAAGCCGTGATAGAGGTTGCTGTTCTCTTCCTTCTGCGGATACACCTCCTTGGTCAAGGTCAGCTTCTCTTCCTGGTCGGAAGAAACATTGCTTACTTGCTCAGTCTTTACAGACTTCTGCGCTTTTTTCTTGCCTGTCTTCTGCGCTGATGCAGTGCAGGCTACGCCCAGCATAAGGGCGAACATGATTGTTGTCTTTTTCATTTTGGTTTGCTTTTAATTAAACTTTTGGATTAAGTGGTATAAATGTTGTTGCCTTTCGGCTAATCTTCCTCTTGGTAGAGCATGACCCTGTAGCCAGCCTTCAGGTGTATCTTGACGGTACGCATCTTCTTGGAGATATACTGCGACACGCCTTGTATGACACCTTTTCCCAAGTCGGAGGCAAGCTGTGCCCCGGCATTGGAGGAAATGTTGATGCTGCTGTTCAGCGAGCTTCCCATGTTGGCACCGACTTCATTGGCTGCGTCAACCTCCATCGACTTCGGAATGAAGATGCCCTCCTGACCGTCATTGTCATAGACGGCAAGCTCAATCGGGATAATCATGCCGTTGTGCTCAATGGACTTCAAGGCTATGGAAAGCCTTTCGCCTTGCAATCGTGCCACTCCGACAATGACAGAATTTCGTGGTATCTCTCTATTGCCGACACGCATGGCTTCCAGCAGTCTCAACCTTACTGCCTGTCCGTCCGTTATGGTCTGGTTGCCGTGGATGCAGGCAGAAATCGTGTTTTTGTCGGAAACACCACCTCTTCCGATGGCGGTATTGAACCTTGCCGAAGCCTTTTCCGAGTAAGAGGCGACAAACTCCTCGTTACTCATGGGGCGGGTCAAAGACGAGACCACACGCCTTTGCACTTGCCTTACAGAGGAAACCTTGGCTTTCTTGCCCTTGGTGACAGCTTCCTTGTTTTCCTCTGTTGCTGTTTCAGCCGATGAAGGACTTGCCGCATTGGCATTTCCACCAGGCATGTACTTTGCCGCAAGTTGATAGGACTTCTCCATAAGGGCGACTTGCTCGTCCATATTGGAACGCTTGTTTTCCTGCTGCATCATGCTTGCCTCCAGCTCGTCAAGACGTTTCCTCAACTCAGCATCTTCGCTGCTTCCCCCTTGCTGTGGCTGTTCATAGAAACCGCCCAAGGTCGTGTTCAAGGTTTGGTATGCCTCGGCAGACGAGCGGATGGCATCCGCCTCTTTCCTTTCTTCCTTTGTTGGCTGCTGCCCAGACTGCATCAGGTCAAAATCCTTGCCTTGACCGGATGCTGTCGAATCAATGCCTGGCATGTACTCACCAAGAGTGTTCATTGCTCTGCTTTTTTCCTTTTGCTTGTTGGCAAGATCCTCCTTGGAGTATGCCTTACGCTTGTCCGCCTCCACATCAGTCTTCTCCGCATCAGGCATTTCCATGTTGAATCCCTTGCTGCCTTTCTCACCCTCTGATGCCGACGGCTTGAAGATGAGCCATAACACCAATGCGCAGACGAGACACATGCACGGTATGGCTATCATCTTGTTGCGCTTGATACGCTGTTCCTCTGTCAAAGGCTTCTTTTCCTTTGGAGCCTTATCCGGCTCCACCTTGTCATTCTTCTCCTTCTCCATGTGTCAATTCATTTTGGTTGGTCACTTGCTGCCCCTTGTCGGTGGGCAACTTTACACTCTCAATATGCTCAACCTCTATATTTGAGGTCTTGCCGTTTCCAAAGTTGATGATGGCTGAACCTATCATGTAAAGGCTACAGAGGGCAAACAAGCCGAACATGACGAGCACGACTTTCAGTCTCACCCTTGGCGGAAGGGAATCCAGCCTGTCACGCAGTCTTCCCTTCATACCATTCACCTTTTCTTGGATTGTCTTTATCGGATTTTCCATTCTTGCTATTTTTATCGTTCTACTGTACTGATGTCCCTGTTCTCCACAATGGTGAAACCTTCAATGGTAAAACCATTCGGGTTGTCGTCGGAGCGTGTGGCGTTCACCAACCTGCATACGGTGACAAGACTTCTCTCCGTCACATTGCTCTCTCGGAGTATCACCTGCCGTGCGTAGGTCTTGGCTTGATAAGGGTAGTTATCAAAGTTACAGACCACGCTGTCAACTTGCAGCGACTGGTTGATGTTTCCCGCGATGAGTCTGTTGTAAAAACCTTTCTCCGCAAAGTCCTGGTAATAGTTGTATGCGCTCTTGTCTGCCAGCAGCAAGGCTCGTTTCACGTTGTGCTCGATGGCGCTCTTTTCGGGAGATAGCGTAAAGAACAGCTCATGAAAGCGTCTCACGTGTTCCCTTGCCTCGGCAGGTCTGTTCTGTGAGAGGTCTTGCGAGAGGGCGAGCATCAGCGACTTGCCTCCATCAAGGACGTATATCTTCTCGCGTTGCTTCTCCGCAAATCTGAATGCGAACACCACCGAACATATTGCGACAACAGCGCAACCGATGACGAGGACGATGCAGAACAGGCGTATCTGCCTGAACGAGGTCTCGATATTCTTCAATGACTTGAATTCCATTTTTCTTTTCGTTGTATTGTTCATGAATGACTATATTTTCTTAAATCCGCTCTTGATGAGCCTTCCGGCACGTCCTGCCACATTTCCAGCCGTTGCTCCTGCAATGCTTCCGCCCAGTGAGCCTGCCGTGTTCACGTTCCGGTTGTAGTTGCCGATGCCGCCACCTGCCTGTATGATCCATCCCGCCACGGTCGGTATGGTGAAGTAACCGATGATTCCGATGATGAGGAAAACGATGTAAACACCGTTGCTTGCCTCAATGGAAAAGTTCGGATCGTTCTGCAATGCCTCGATGTCGTTTTGCAGCATCAGCACCTGTATCTTGGCAAGGATGGTACTGAACAAGTCCGAAACGGGTAGCCAGAGATAAATCTGTATGTACCTGCAGAACCATTGCGTCAGCGTGGACTGGAATCCGTCCCATACCGATATGGCGAAACAAAGCGGTCCGAGGATGGACAGGACAATGAGGAAGAATGTCCTCAGCACGTCTATGACCAGTGCAGCGGCTTGGAACAGCAGCTCCAGCAGTTCACGGAAGAAATCACGGATGCTCTTTTTCATGCTGTACATGCCACGCTCCACATACATTCCTGCCATTGTCACCACGTCGCCTGGTGACCAGCCGAGTTCGTCAAGCTGCTTGTCAAACTCCTCGTTGCTTACAAGGTATGCAGTTTCCGGATTGCGTTTCATCGCCTCATACTCCAGTTTGTCTTTCTGCGCCCGGTATTCATTCATGTCGAAGGTCTGTGTCTCCAACATGGAATGTGTACCTTGCACGATGGGACTCATCACGCTGTTGAGCGTACCGAGCACGATGGTCGGGAAGAACATGATGGCAAGTCCGATGGCAAACGGACGGAGCAGCGGAAATACATCTATCGGCTCTGCCCTTGACAGTGACTGCCAAACCCTCAGGGCGACATAGAACAGCGCCCCAAGTCCTGCAAGTCCCTTGGCGATGTCCGTCATGTCGGAACACAGCGGCATCATCTCGTCATACAGGGAGCGCAGTATCTGGTGAAGATTCTCGAAATCCATAGGCTACCAGTATTTCTCGTTTGACTTGCCGTAGAGTCCCATAATGCGGTCGAGGTCGTTTTTCTTCTTGGCACGCAGATAACTCACGGAAATGTTCTTGTTGGTATAATAGCTCACGAGATTGCGGTAACGCTTCATCTTCGAGTAGCAGCGTTCCACCACGTCCATTCGCTCCTTGTCCGTCATGGAAAGGGTCGTGATGTTCACCACATTCTTCAGTTCTGTCAGCACATCGTTGCTTTCCTCCAGCAGTTTGGTGTAGCCGAAGCCGATGGCGGAGAGTTCCTCCACGGAGAAATTGTCATCGTGCATCATCTTCTGGTAGTTGTTGATGTAGATGTCCGTGATGTCGCCCACCATGAGGATGGTCTGCTGCACCTTGCGTGCGTCCTTGACGAGGTTGTTCACCGACTTCAGCGCATCGTAGTACTTCTTGCCCTGCTCGTAAATCTTCACGGTCT